>NZ_WKDB01000040.1:0-58720 GCF_021606215.1 Pseudomonas sp. PA-5-4B
CACTTGCGCTTACGATCTCTCGTTAGCGGGAGGCGAATTCTACAGCGTTACACGCTGCTGTCAACACCTCTTTTTCAACTTCCTTTTGGCTTCGATGAACTGAAGCAACTTGCTGCCGAAAACTTCGTAACTCGTTGTTTACCAAGGAGTTTTCCGTTTCGGCTGCGCCGGAAGTGGGGCGAATTATAGACAGATATAAAACGCCGTCAACACTTAATTTAGATTCTCTATCAAAAACCCCAAAAAGCCCTATCCCTTTCTATATAAAGAGGACAGCAACCAGAGCTGAGCAATATATTGCTCAAAAGCCGCCAGTTAAGCATCATAGCCGCTCTGCTTCTTTACCACGACTTCGGACACCCGCCCCAATGACCACTCCACCTCGCAGCCTGGCCTCGGCATTGTTCCCGGTCGGCCTGCTGTTGATCGCCATGGCCTCCATCCAGTCGGGTGCCTCGCTGGCCAAGAGCATGTTCCCCATCGTCGGCGCACAGGGCACTACTACTCTGCGGCTGATTTTCGCCAGTGTGATCATGCTGCTGCTGTTACGCCCATGGCGCGCCAAGCTCACGGCCAAGTCCCTGCGCACTGTCATCGTCTACGGCATGGCATTGGGCGGCATGAACTTCCTCTTCTATATGTCCTTGCGTACAGTCCCCCTGGGCATCGCAGTAGCGCTGGAATTCACCGGCCCGCTTGCCGTGGCTATCTATGCCTCGCGCAGGGCGGTGGACTTTGTATGGATCGGTCTCGCGGTCGCGGGCCTGCTGTTGTTGATCCCCACCGGAGAAACCAGCACCGGCATCGACTTGATCGGCGCCGCTTATGCACTGGGCGCTGGCGTTTGCTGGGCACTCTATATCCTGTTTGGGCAAAAAGCCGGCAACGACAACGGCGTGCAAACCGCCGCCCTCGGCGTGATGATCGCCGCTTTGTTCGTGGCGCCGATCGGCATCGTCCATGCCGGCGCCGCACTGCTGACGCCCTCGCTGATTCCCGTTGCTATCGGTGTAGCCATCCTGTCCACCGCTTTGCCCTATACCCTGGAAATGGTCGCGCTTACTCGCCTGCCCGCTCGCACCTTCGGCACCTTGATGAGCATTGAGCCCGCATTCGGCGCGCTCTCCGGTCTGTTCTTCCTGCAGGAGCACTTGTCCCTCGCGCAATGGCTGGCAATCACCTGCATTATCTTCGCCTCCGTCGGTGCCACACTGACGATGCGCAACGAATCCAAACCGTTGGTGCCAGCCGATTGATTCTCATCGCAGGCAGCTCTGGCATTTGCCGCTCATTTAGGCCATGTTTAAGCCGTAAACGAATGTCTTTCATGGAGAATTTCGACAGGGACAGCTGAACGCTACAATCGAGAGCGAGTTAAGCCTGCATCGAGCCTTTTTGCGACGCGGCTATAAGGATAGTAATGAAACGAATTTTGATACTGTTACTGGTCGTGGGCATTGCTGGCTGTGCTGCGACCACCAAGACAGAAGTGAAACGGGGCAAAAAAGGCATGCACATCAACTGTTCCGGCCTGTCCTCCTCCTGGGACCAGTGCTACACCAGTGCAGCCAACTCCTGCGGCGCCAAGGGCTACCGGGTTATCGCCAAGTCCGGTGACAATTCCGAAGAGCCAGGCGACTATCCTTTCGGTATCAACCCTGCCGGCTACACCAGCCGCAGTATGATCGTCATCTGTAAATGACCGCCCGAGCAGTCCTCTTCCGGCTGCTCCTTTCTCTTTACACGCCCTTCGCTCTGCTGCGGCTACACTCCTGCCCGACACTCGAGCAACGGAGTTCCCATGACACCCAACAAAAAAATCGTATTGGTGGTTGGTGCCGGTGATGCAACCGGTGGCGCCATTGCCCGACGCTTTGCCCGTGAAGGCTATGTAGCCTGCGTCACCCGTCGCAGTGCCGATAAACTACAGCCCTTGGTCGAGAGCATTCAGGCGGCGGGCGGAGAAGCCCACGGTTTTGCCTGTGATGCGCGCAAAGAAGATGAGGTGATCGCGCTGGTTGAGCAGATAGAAACCGAGCTTGGCCCCATCGAAGCTTTCGTCTTCAATATCGGCGCCAACGTGCCGTGCAGCATCCTCGAAGAAACCGCGCGCAAATATTTCAAAATCTGGGAGATGGCCTGCTTCTCCGGGTTCCTGAATGCCCGCGAAGTCGCCAAACGCATGGTCACCCGCGAACGCGGCACTATTGTGTTCACCGGCGCCACTGCCGGGCTGCGTGGCGGTGCAGGGTTTGCCGCATTTGCCGGCGCCAAACACGGTATCCGTGCGCTCGCGCAAAGCATGGCGCGGGAATTGGGGCCCAGGAACATCCATGTGGCCCACGTGGTGGTCGACGGCGCTATCGACACAGATTTTATTCGCGACAATTTCCCGCAAAAATACGCGCAGAAAGATCAGGACGGCATCCTCAACCCCGAACACATCGCCGACAACTATTGGTACCTGCATAGCCAACCACGCGACGCCTGGACCTTCGAACTGGACCTGCGCCCCTGGAATGAACCCTGGTAGGCACGCCGCCTCCGATCAAGAACAACAATAAGCAGCGAGAATCGACGATGAGTAAAACCCTGGAATTTTTTTTCGACCTCGGCAGCCCGGCCACTTACCTGGCCTATACACAATTGCCTGCGCTTTGCGCCGAGACCGGTGCACAACTGGTGTATCAACCCATGCTGCTGGGTGGCGTGTTCAAAGCCACCGGCAACGCCTCCCCCATCAGCGTGCCGGCCAAAGGTCGTTACATGTTTGATGACTTGGCGCGATACGCCAAACGCTACAACGTGGCGCTCAAGTTCAACCCGCACTTCCCGATCAATACCCTGGTGCTGATGCGTGCCGTCATGGGTATCCAGATGCGCCAGCCCGAGCGCTTCCAGGCCTTCATCGACTGCCTGTTTCGCGCCATTTGGGTCGAAGGTCGACATCTGGGCGACCCCGCCGTCGTGGCCGCCGTGCTGAGTGAGGCCGGTTTCGACCCAGAGGAAGTCCTGAACCTGGCCAACGATGAAAAGGTAAAAGCCGCCCTCAAGGACAAAACCGAACAGGCTGTTCAGCGCGGGGTATTCGGTGCACCCAGTATGTTTGTAGGCAATGACCTGTTCTTCGGTCAGGACCGTCTGGAATTTGTGCGCGAAGCGCTCCGCTAAAACTCGATCGCCAGGCGCCCCTGAGCGCCGCTTGCGAGCAAATCGCAAGCGGCGTTTACCGTATGCCGGTCGAAGCGGTGCGGATCCATGTCACGTTGCGTATCGGCGAATTAGGTGGTGTCGGCCCCCAATCGACGCCAGCCGGCCAGGGGCAAGGCCCCTGAACGGCAACCGATCAGATAGCGGCGGTACGCACCTGCAGCCATTCCAAGGCTGCACCACTGAGCAGCGGGCTCAGGCGTTCACGCACCTCGGCGTGGTAAGCGTTGAACCATTCGCGCTCATCCGCCGTCAGCAACGACGGCTGCAGGCAACGGGTGTCGATCGGGCACAGGGTCAGGGTTTCAAACCTGAGGAACTCACCGAACTCGGTCTTGCCCGCTTCGCGGTTCAACACCAGGTTCTCGATGCGCACGCCCCAGCGACCCGGGCGATAGGTACCTGGTTCAATCGAAGTAATCATCCCCGGCTGCATTGCGGTTTGCGGTGCGGTGGCGGCCTGGTAGGCGATCACCTGCGGACCTTCGTGCACATTCAGGAAATAGCCTACGCCATGACCTGTACCGTGGCCGTAGTCCACGCCTTCGGCCCAGATCGGCGCACGGGCGATGGCATCCAGCAATGGCGAGAGAATGCCCTTGGGGAAATGCGCACGCGACAAAGCAATCACGCCCTTGAGCACGCGCGTGCAGTCGCGTTTCTGCTCGTCGCTTGGCGTGCCGATGGGCACCATGCGCGTAATATCCGTGGTGCCGCCCAGGTACTGGCCGCCGGAGTCGATCAGCAACAGGCCATCGCCTTCGATCAACGCATGCTCTTCTTCGGTGGCGTGGTAATGCGGCATCGCACCGTTGGCGTTGAACGCTGCGATGGTGTTGAAACTCAGCGACACATAATCGGGGCGACGGGTACGCGCGGCGGTCAAGTGCTCGTCGATGGTCAGCTCGGTGATGCGCTCACGGCCCAACGCACTGTCCAGCCAGGCGAAGAATTCACACAGCGCCGCGCCGTCTTGCTCCATGGCTTGGCGGATATGTTCGGCGTCCGCCAGGCTTTTGCGCGACTTGGCCAGCGTGGTCGGGTTCAAGCCCTCGACCAGCTTCACGCCGGCATCGAGGTTTTCCAGCAAACCGGTGGTGACGCGTGCCGGATCAACTTGCAGGCTAACACCCGCCGGAACTGCACGCAGCGCATCCGTCACTTCGCTGTAGTCGCGCAAGGTCACGCCGTCCCGCTCCAGTACCGCGCGCAGCTCGGCATCGACCTTGCTCAGCGCCACAAACAGCGTGGCCTGCTGTTGATTGATCAAGGCAAAGGACACAAACACCGGGTTGAACGACACATCACCGCCGCGCAGGTTGAACAGCCAGGCGATGTCATCCAGGGTCGCGATGAAGTGCCAATCGGCGCCCTTCTCTTTCAAGCTGGCACGCAGGGCGGCGAGTTTGTCGCCACGGCTGACCGTCGCCTGCGGCGGCAGGTGTGGGTAGATCGGCTGGTTCGGCAAGGCCGGGCGGTCTTGCCAGACTTCATTCAACAGGTCGATATCGGTACGCAGGCTCGCACCGCGCTCGGCCAGCTTGGCGCCCAAGGTACGTGCCGAGGCCACGGCCATCACCGCGCCGTCCACTGCGACCACGCCGCCTTCCGGGGTTTGCTCGGCCAGCCATTCCAGCGGGCCGGGTTGGCCCGGTTGCAGCTTCACCAATTCGATGCCGCTGCCCTTGAGCTCCTTGGTCGCCTGTTCCCAGTAACGGCTGTCGGCCCACACGCCGGCAAAATCCGCGGTGACAATCAACGTGCCTACCGAGCCATAAAACCCCGACAGCCATTGCCGCCCCTGCCAGTAACCCGGCAAGTACTCGGACAGATGCGGGTCGGCCGACGGCACCAGCAGGGCATGGATGCCCTCGCGGCGCATCAGTTCGCGGGTATGCGCCAGGCGCTGGGGAACCGTTCCATGGGTCAAAGGCTGCGTGCTCATCATGTCTCCTGCTAACCACTCATAATTGTTATGTGTTGTGACTGAAAAATCAGACCGCCCAGAACGCCGGCGCACTGACCAGTGCGGCCTTGATCAACTGCACGGCTGCATCGATATCCTGCTCGGTGGTAAACCGGCCCAGGCTCAAGCGAATAGTTCGACCGGCGCTGCGTGCGTCATGGCCCAAAGCTAGAAGCACGTGTGACGGCGCATTACTCGCCGAATTGCACGCCGAGGTGGCCGAAAACGCGATACCTACGCTCAGGGCCTGGGAATTAAATTCACCCTCGGTGAACGTGAGGCTCAGTGTATGGGGAATGCGCTGGGTGGCGCTGCCATTGAGGCGCACGCCGGCAATCGTTTCCAACTGATTGAGCAGCCGCTGACGCAACGCGACGATAGCGGCTTTTTCTTCAGCAAAGGACTGCGCCGCCAAGGCGAAGGCAGTTCCCATACCGGCAATCTGGTGAGTCGCCAGGGT
The DNA here is from genome assembly GCF_021606215.1 of Pseudomonas sp. PA-5-4B. Classification (NCBI taxonomy): domain Bacteria; kingdom Pseudomonadati; phylum Pseudomonadota; class Gammaproteobacteria; order Pseudomonadales; family Pseudomonadaceae; genus Pseudomonas; species Pseudomonas sp. PA-5-4B. The sequence goes on from NZ_WKDB01000040.1 coordinate 5,637, forward strand.
ACCGGAGCGCAATCCGCCTTCGTGGCCGCCACCGTGAATCTGCGCCAGTACCTTCTGCTGCGCGCGCGGGCCAACATACAGCGCACCAATGCCCTTGGGGCCGTACAGCTTGTGCGCAGAAAACGACATCAGGTCCACCGGCCATTCAGCCAGGTCGATCGCGACCTTGCCCGCGCCTTGCGCCGCATCCACATGCAGCAGCGCGCCGTGCTCACGTACGCGCGCACCAATGGCGGGGATGTCATTGAGGGTGCCCAACTCGTTGTTTACCAGCATCAGCGACACCAGGAAGGTGTCTTCGCGCAAGGCTTCACTGACTGCCTCGGCGCTGATCAAGCCTTCAGCGTCCGGCACCAGGTAGGTCACGGCCACGCCGGCGTCCTGCAACTGCCGCGCGGTATCCAATGTGGCCTTGTGTTCGATCTGGCTGGTGATGATATGCCCACCTGCCACACCTCGCGCCTGGGCCACCCCCTTGATCGCCAGGTTGTTGGATTCTGTGGCACCGGAGGTCCAGACGATTTGTTCAGGTTGGGCGCCGACCAGTTCGGCCACTTGGCGCCGCGCCTGCTCGACCGTGTGCCGGGCCGCCTGGCCAAACGCATGGGAGCTGGACGCAGGGTTGCCGAAGTTGGCATTAAAACCCAGACACTCGACCATCACTTGAATGACCCGCTCATCCACCGGCGTGGTGGCGGCGTAGTCGAAATACAACGGACGTTTATTCATGACGTTAAGACTCGCAGAGCGTATTCCCCAGGACAGCGCCTCGGGAGGGCATCGACCGGAACAGAGGTCGTCAGGTTTAACCCGTCGGATGCCATAAAAGAAGGACCACTTTATGCAAATGTGCGTAGGAACGCTCCTGAAATTCAGCTTAACAGGCTGAAGTATCCCAATGGCAAACAAAAAGCCCGAGGTTCCTTAAGGGAATCCTCGGGCTTTTTGCCACTTGGCGCCGGCTCAACTGGGGCGACCGTGCATCACCACACTGCGTTCGGCGTTCATTTCGCCCTGGTGGTCGAAGCCGAACGGCTTCTGTGGCTGCCCGGTCAACGCGGCGCGCTGCTGTTGATATTCATCAAACGACAGGCCACGACGACTCAAGGCTTCAAGGGCCAATTGCCTGGTTTCTTCGGCGGTATAAGGACGCGACTCAGGCGAAGGATGGGTCGCACATCCGGCAAGGACAGCGCTGACAACTATTAAGGAAACAGCCAGAAAGTGGTTCATGGTGAAGGCCCTGCGAAGGAGGTTTGTAGTCAATGAACACAGGCTACTCCCGCCCTCGCACAGTGAAAAATCATCCGCCGTGATAGTCGCTATCAACCGTTCCGGCATGCTTGATAGCCGCCCACTCATATTCATTTAAGATCTATAAATATGGAAATACGTTCATTTACGGCATAACCATAACCTTCTATAAATGGCCCTGCGCGCAACCAACACTGTTCGCCACGCAACTGTTGCCCAGGCAACAGTCATTCAACAAAACCGCAACCAGGCAACAGCTCCTTTTTCAACAGTTCGTCTGCAGCCCTCGCCAATCAAGGCTTGCAGCCATTGGTACAGCTCTTGCTCAACACGCTCCACTTAACCTGCTACCCACCCCTGTTGAAAAAGGAACTGTTCTATGTCCCGTCCCCTGAATGTCGTTGCCCTCTCTGGCGGAACCTGGCGCCCATCGCGCACCTTGGTATTGACCCAGGCCGTGCTGGCCGAACTGGCCACGTTGCTGCCGATCCAGACCACCCTGATCGAATTGGGTGACATTGCCCGCCCCTTGGGCGGCGCACTCTCACGCGATGAACTGCCGGCCGAGGTCGAAACGCAACTGTTGGCCATCGAACAGGCCGACCTGCTGATCGTTGCCGCGCCGGTGTATCGCGGCTCCTATCCTGGCCTGCTCAAGCACCTGTTTGACCTGGTAGGCCTCAACGCCTTGATCAACACTCCGGTGTTGCTCGCGGCCACCGGCGGCAGCGAGCGCCATGCACTGGTCCTCGATCACCAGTTACGTCCGCTGTTCAGCTTCTTCCAGGCCTTGACCCTGCCGATCGGTGTGTACGCCACCGAAGCTGACTTCACCGACTACCAAATAACCAGCGAGTTATTAAAAGCCCGCATTCAACTGGCTGCAGAACGCGCAGCGCCGTTGTTTGCCGCGCACTCCCCCTCTCTGCTGAAAATCGCTTAAGGATTTGTCATGGATGTTTTCTGGTTTCTGCCCACACATGGCGACGGCCATTTCCTCGGCACCACCCAAGGTGCGCGCCCGGTCACCCTCAATTATCTGAAGCAGGTGGCGCAAGCGGCTGACAGCCTCGGTTACTTCGGCGTGCTGATTCCTACCGGGCGCTCGTGTGAAGATTCCTGGGTAATCGCCTCGGCGCTGGTACCGCTGACGGAACGCCTGCGTTATCTGGTGGCGATTCGCCCGGGGATCATCTCGCCCACGGTGTCGGCGCGCATGGCCGCGACCCTGGACCGCTTGTCCAACGGCCGATTGCTGATCAACGTGGTCACCGGTGGCGACCCCGACGAAAACCGTGGCGACGGCAGCTTCCTCGACCACAGTGAACGCTACGAAGTCTCCGACGAATTCCTACAGATCTGGCGCCGTGTGTTGCAGGGCGAGTCGGTGGATTTTGAAGGCAAGCACCTGCGTGTGCAGAACGCCAAAGCGCTTTACCCGCCGGTGCAGAAGCCGTATCCGCCGCTGTATTTCGGCGGTTCGTCGGATGCTGCCCACGACCTGGCCGCCGAGCAGGTCGACGTGTACCTGACCTGGGGCGAGCCGCCCGCCGCCGTTGCGCAAAAACTTGCCGACGTGCGTGAACGCGCAGCGCGCCATGGGCGCACCGTCAAGTTCGGCATTCGCCTGCATGTAATCGTGCGCGAAACCGAAGAAGACGCCTGGAAAGCCGCCGCCAAACTGATCGAACACATCAGCGATGAAACCATCGCCGCGGCGCAAAAATCCTTCTCGCGCTTTGATTCCGAAGGCCAGCGGCGCATGGCGGCGCTGCATGACGGGCGCCGCGACAACCTGGAAATCGCCCCCAACCTGTGGGCCGGTGTCGGCCTGGTACGCGGCGGTGCCGGCACCGCGTTGGTGGGCAACCCGCAGCAGGTGGCCGAACGCATCCAGGAATACGCCGACCTTGGCATCGAGAGTTTCATCTTCTCCGGCTACCCGCACCTGGAAGAAGCCTATCGCTTTGCCGAGCTGGTGTTCCCGCTGTTGCCGGAACCTTACGCCAGCCTCGCCGGGCGCGGCATCACCAACCTCACGGGGCCGTTTGGCGAAATGATTGCCAATGATGTGTTGCCGAACACCAAAGCCTGAGCGCGCTGAAATCCCCCCCTATGTGGACACTGCTCTCCTGTGGGAACCGGGCTTGCCCGCGATGCAAACGACGCGGCGTTTCAGTTGCACCACAGCGATGCTATCGCAGGCAAGCCAGCTCCCACATTTGAACGTGATTGCCAGACAGACATTGAGGAACCCCGCGTGACAGCCAACCCCCACAGCGTCCTGCCTTCACCCTTGCAGACCGCCAAGCTGCTGGCCGCCGAATTTGCCCTCACCGCCGTTGAACGCGATGAGCGCGGCGGCACGCCCAAGGCCGAACGGGACGCGCTGCGCCAAAGCGGCCTGCTGGCCCTGAGCATCCCCACGCAATACGGCGGCCTCGGCGCGCGCTGGAGTGAAACCCTGGGCATCGTGCGCGAGTTCGCCAAGGTCGACAGCTCCATCGCCCATGTCTTCGGCTTTCACCACCTGATGCTCGCCACTGTGCGCCTGTTTGCGCGCCCGGACCAATGGCAGCCGTGGTTCGAACAAACTGCGCGTAAAAACTGGTTCTGGGGCAACGCCCTCAACCCGCTGGACACGCGCACGGTGGTCAAGGATTTCGGCGGCTGGCGAGAGTTTTCCGGCAAGAAGAGCTTCTGCTCCGGCGCCAGCGATTCGGAAATGCTCATCGCCTCGGCCGTGGACGAAAGCGCCGGCGGCAAACTGCTGATCGCCGCGATTCCCAGCGGGCGCAGCGGCATTACGTTGCACAGCGACTGGAACAACATCGGCCAGCGCCAAACCGACAGCGGCAGCGCCAGCTTTGAACGGGTGCGCGTCGAAGAGTCCGAGTTGCTGCTCGATCCCGGCCCGTTGAGCACGCCCTTCGCCTGCCTGCGCCCGCTGATCGCGCAGTTGACGTTCACGTATATGTTTCTCGGGATTGCCGAAGGCGCCTTTGAAGAAGCGCGCAACTACACCCGCACCGAAACCCGTGCGTGGCACAAATCCTCGGCGGGCGATGTGCGCCAGGACCCTTACGTGCTGCACCACTACGGCGAATTCTGGGTGGCCCTGGAAGGCGTGCGCCTGCTGGTCGAACGCGCAGGCGAATTGCTCGACCAGGCCTGGGCCAAAGGTGCCAGCTTAAGCGAACAGCAACGTGGCGAACTGGCCATCGCCATCGCCACCGCCAAAGTCGCCGCCACCCGCCAAGGCCTGGACCTGTGCAGCCGCCTGTTTGAAGTCACCGGCGCGCGCTCGACCCATGCCTCACTGCGCCTGGATCGCCACTGGCGCAACTTGCGCACGCAAACCCTGCACGACCCGGTGGATTACAAACTCCACGAACTGGGGGACTGGGCGTTGAACCAGTCCCTGCCGATCCCGACGTTCTACTCCTGAGAGAGGTGCCCATGCAGCTGTTAACCTTACCGCCCTCGCCCGCCCTCGCGACCTCGATTCGCGCTACGGCCCAGGTCTTCGAAGACCCCAAATCCCAGGCGCTGCTCGACCATATCCAGCAAGTGGCGCCCAGCGAAGCGAGTGTGCTGATCATCGGCGAGACCGGCACCGGCAAAGAGCTGGTGGCACGCCATATTCATAACCTCAGTGCGCGGCGCAACCGACCCTTTGTGGCGGTGAACTGCGGCGCGTTCTCCGAATCCCTGGTGGAAGCCGAATTGTTCGGGCATGAAAAAGGTGCGTTTACCGGCGCCCTCAGCGCCAAGGCCGGCTGGTTCGAAGAGGCCGACGGCGGCACCTTGTTCCTCGATGAGATCGGCGATTTGCCGATGGCGATCCAGGTCAAACTGTTGCGCGTACTACAGGAGCGCGAAGTGGTGCGCCTGGGTTCGCGCAAGAGCATTGCGATTGATGTGCGCGTGCTGGCGGCCACCAACGTGCAGCTGGAAAAAGCCATCAACGCGGGGCACTTTCGCGAAGACCTCTACTACCGCCTGGATGTGGTCAGCCTCGAACTCAGCCCATTGCGCGAGCGCCCCGGCGATATCCTGCCGCTGACCCGGCATTTTATCGAAGCCTATAGCCAGCGCCTGGGCTACGGCCCGATCACCATCAGCCGCGAGGCCGAGCACAAGCTCAAAAGCTACAGCTGGCCGGGCAATATCCGCGAGCTGGAAAACGTGATTCACCACACCTTGCTGATCTGCCGTAATGGCGTGATCGAGCGTGATGATCTGCGCCTGTCGAACATGCGCATCGAGCGCCAGGACGACAGCCAGCACGGCACCGACAACAGCGCCGAAGCCTTGCTGGCCCGCGCCTTTCAAAAGCTCTTCGAAGAACAGGCCGGCGCCCTGCATGAAAAGGTCGAAGACGCGCTATTGCGCGCCGCTTACCGTTTCAGCCATTACAACCAGGTGCACACCGCGAACCTGCTGGGTTTGAGCCGCAACGTCACGCGCACGCGCCTGATCAAGATCGGCGAGTTGGCGGTAAACAAACGCCGCCCCGGCGAAAATGTGCAGGGCGAGCGCATGCTGCATTTATCCATTTAGGCGGCAGTGCAACGCGTTGTCATGGCTGCGCTCGAAGCTGCGCAGCACCTGGAACGAACCGAAGGTCACCGCCGTGGCCTGGTGGGCGCGAATCAGCATCCAGAAGTCTTCCTCGCCGTGCTCAAAACACTTGAACGCCGCCTCGCCGTCCTCACGCGAGCGCCATTGCAGGTAATTGAGCACCCGCCGCCCGTCGTCGCTGACTTGCACACTGGCATTGATAAAACCGCCATGGCCCTGGGCCAGACGCTCGCTCTGGGTGGACAAGGCCGCTACCAGGGCAAATTGCTGCCGGGGCTCGATCTGAAACTCGATCAACTGAGTGAAGCTGCGATTTTTCTCTGATACCTGCATGAACACTCCCCTCTCTCTGTAGGCAGAATCTTGCGATTCGATGCCACGCAGGGTAAAACCTCTAGTTAAGTCAAGGTCAAGCGCTTATCTGGAGTTTTTTATGCTTACCAAGGAACTCACCGTTGGCCAACTCGCCGCTCGCAGTGGCGTGGCGGTTACGGCGCTGCACTTTTATGAGTCCAAGGGGTTGATCAAGAGCAACCGCAACGCCGGTAACCAACGGCGCTACCCACGGGATGTGTTGCGGCGCGTGGTGGTGATCAAAATCGCACAACGTTTGGGGATTCCATTGGCGACCATTGGCGAGGCGTTGCAGACCTTGCCGGACGGGCGCACGCCCACTGCACAGGACTGGGAACGCTTGTCGGCGCTGTGGCGCGAGGATCTGGATGAACGCATTAACAAGCTGATGCTGCTGCGCGACAAACTCAGTGGTTGTATTGGTTGCGGGTGTTTATCGCTGGAGGCGTGTCCCCTGCGTAATCAGGATGACAAGCTGGGGGAATGTGGGCCCGGCGCGCAATTACTTGAGCCCAGCCCCGAAACCTGACCTGAAAACCCAATCAATGTGGGCGCTGGCTTGCCTGCGATGCAGACAACCCGGCCTGTCAGTTAAACCGAGTTGCCAACACCTCGTCGGTTACCTGCAAGCCACGGCGGGCGTGGCCTATAGTGAAAAGGCCGGACCTTCACAACCCCACCTGAGGAGAACGATATGAGCGTTAAGCCAATCCCTGAGGGTTATCACAGCGTCACGCCGTATATGGGCATCGATAACGCCGCCGAGGCTATCGAGTTCTACCAGAAAGCCTTTGGCGCTACCCAGGTCATGCGCCTGGACATGCCCGATGGCAAGGTCGGCCACGCCGAGCTGCGCATCGGTGACTCGGCGATCATGCTCGGCTCGCCTTGCCCCGAAATGGCCTTGCGCAACCCTGACGAACACACCAGCGTCGGTTTGCACCTGTATGTGAGAGACGTGGATGCGCAGTACCAACAGGCCATTGATGCAGGCGCCCTTTCGGTGTCTGAGCCAAAAGATCAGTTTTACGGCGACCGCTCGGCTAGCGTGAAAGACCCCTTCGGTCATCTGTGGTTTTTGGCTACGCGCAAGGAGGACCTGACTGAAGCGCAGATTCGCGAGCGAGCCACGGAAATGTTCAAGCAAGGCTGAAGTTTCAATAACCCTGCACATCCAATGTGGGAGCTGGCTTGCCTGCGATAGCATCAACTCTGTGTGCCTGATACACCAAGGTGTCTGCATCGCAGGCAAGCCAGCTCCCACAGAAAAGCAGATCTTCGGTGTATGCGGATCCGCTTTAGCTTTTGATCTAACCACTCAGGTCGGCTTTCAGGCCGCTGTGCTCTGCTTTTGATCTGAGGCGCCCCGTTAACCACGATGGCCGAACGCAGGCTTGAATCCGTGACCCGCCGTAAGGGCGGAACCCTAAGTAGCCGTTACCGCAGCAACGGATATGTACCCCGCTCCTACACACTTCATGAACAACCCCTCCACGCTTTCCCCCTTGCCCCGAACCCCACGTGATTCCACGATGCAAGCACTTACAAAGAGGAGTCATTCCATGTTCGCCGGATTCCAAAAAGACCAGTGCCACGTCAACGGCGTGGACATCAGTTACCGCAAAGGCGGTACAGGTCCCGGTCTGCTCCTGCTGCACGGGCACCCGCAAACCCACGTCATCTGGCACAAAGTCGCCGAACAGTTAGCCGAACAATTCACCGTGGTCGCCGCCGACCTGCGCGGCTATGGCGACAGCAGCAAACCACCCGCCAACGACCACCACACCAACTACTCCAAACGCGAAATGGCCCGCGACGGCGTCAAGCTGATGCAAGCTCTGGGCTTTGACACCTTCTCGGTACTGGCCCACGACCGTGGCGCTCGTGTGGCCCACCGCCTGGCCCTGGACCACCCCGCCGCCGTTCAGCGCATGGTGCTGCTGGATATCGCGCCCACCTTGTCGATGTACGCCCAGACCGACGAAGCTTTCGCCCGCGCCTACTGGCACTGGTTCTTCCTGATCCGTCCGGCGCCATTGCCTGAAGCGCTGATCGAGAGCAACCCCGAGTTGTACCTGCGCAGCGTCATGGGCAGCCGCAGTGCCGGGCTCAAACCGTTTACCGATGAAGCCTTCGCCGAATACCTGCGTTGCCTGCAACTGCCAGGCACCGCTCGCGGTATCTGCGAGGACTACCGCGCCGCCGCCGGTATAGACCTGGAGCACGACCAGGCCGACATCGACGCCGGCAACCACCTGAACCTGCCGTTGCTGGTGATGTGGGGCGCCGAAGGTACCGTCGGCCGCTGCTTCGAGCCACTCAAGGAATGGCAGAAAGTCGCCACCGACGTGCGTGGCAAGGCGCTGCCGGCCGGGCACTACATTGCCGAAGAAGCCCCTGAGTTGTTGCTGGGCGAAGTCCTGGCCTTCCTGCGCTGAATGCACTGACACACTGATCTGAAACACCCGCCTCGCAGGCTGCCAATGGCCTGCGACGGGTTCGCTTTGCCCAAAAAACATCCCGAGATAATAACAATGACAATCCGAAAACTGCTGGGAACCCTGTATATCCAGGTGCTCATCGCCATCGCGCTGGGTGTGTTGATCGGCCATGTCTGGCCGCCAATCGGTATCGACCTCAAGCCGCTGGGCGACGGGTTTATCAAGCTGATCAAGATGATCATCGGCCCGATCATCTTCTGCACGGTGGTGTCCGGCATCACCAGCATGCACGATGTAAAACAGGTGGGCCGGGTCGGCGGCAAGGCGCTGCTGTACTTCGAGATCGTTTCCACCATCGCCCTGCTGATCGGCCTCCTCGCCGCGCACCTGCTGCAACCGGGCGTGGGTTTCAACATTGACGTGAAGACCCTCGACAGCTCGGCCATCGCCGGTTTTGTCGGCCAGGCCGAACATGGCGAAGGCATCACCGGGTTCCTGCTGCACGTGATACCCACCACGTTTTTTGATGCGTTCTCCAAGGGCGAAATCCTGCCGGTCCTGTTTGTCTCGGTACTGTTCGGTGTCGGCCTGGTGATGGTCGGGGAAAAAGGCCGGCCACTGGTGGGCGTGATCAACCAGGCCAGCGAAGTGTTCTTTCGCATCGTCGGCATCATCAGCCGCGTGGCGCCCATCGGTGCGTTTGGGGCGATTGCCTTCACCATCGGCAAATACGGCGTGGGCTCGTTGCTGCCGCTGCTGAAGCTGGTGGGTACGTTCTACCTCACCGCGTTTTTCTTTGTGGCCGTGGTGCTGGGCAGCATCGCGCGCTACGCCGGCTTCAGCATTTTCAAGCTGATGGGCTATATCAAATCGGAGCTGTTGATTGTGCTCGGCACCAGTTCGTCGGAGTCGGCGCTGCCGCAACTGATCCAGAAACTCGAAAGCCTGGGTGCGTCCAAAGGCGTGGTGGGCATCGTGGTGCCGACCGGCTACACCTTCAACCTCGACGGCACCAACATCTACATGACCCTGGCGGTGTTGTTCCTGGCGCAGGCCACCAATATCCACTTGCCGCTGGAGCAACAATTGACCTTGCTGGCGGTGGCCATGCTCACCTCCAAGGGCGCCGGTGCGGTGGTCGGTGCAGGTTTTGTGGCGCTGGCCGCGAGCCTGGCCGTGGTGCCCACGGTGCCGGTGGCGGCGATGGTGCTGATCCTGGGTGTCGACCGTTTTATGGCCGAGTGCCGCTCGCTGACCAACATCATCGGCAATGCCGTCGCGGCATTGGTGGTAGCCGCATGGGAGGGTGAGTTGGACCGCGAAAAAATGGCCCCTATCGCCCTCAAGCATGGCCGCCATGCGCGGGCTGCCGCGCAGGCGAAGATCGCCGCCGAGTAAGCTTTAAAGACAATCACCTTGCTCCCGCTGGGCTGCGCAGCAGCCCCAGAATCCTGGGCACACCCACCAGGTCCAGCGGCACCAAGCTCCCTCACCACACCGGTGCTATTCTGGCGGCTCATGCCGCCACGTCTGTCTCTGATGACTCATAAGAAAGATACCGTGCCTCTACCCGAAGACCTGCGGGTGTTCCTCACCGTGATCCGCAAGGCCGGCTTCGCAGCCGCCGCCGATGAACTGGGGCTGTCGCCTGCGTATGTGAGCAAGCGCATTCAGATCCTCGAATCCACACTGGCCACGCGCCTGCTGCACCGCACCAGCCGCCGCATCGCACTGACCGAAGACGGCGAGCGAGTACAACGCTGGGCTGTGCGTATCCTCGAAGATTTCCAGCAACTGTCCGATGAACTCAGCGATGCCCACGACAGCCCGCGCGGGCATCTGCACCTGTGCAGCAGCTTCGGTTTCGGCCGCAATCATGTGGCGCCGGCCCTGTCGTTGCTGGCCGAGCAGTACCCGGACCTGGAAATCCGCCTGGACCTGTTCGACCGCGTGGTGGATATCGTCAGTGAAGGGTTTGACCTGGAGATTCGCGTCGGCGATGACATCCCCGGCCAGCACATCGGCAGGCGGCTGGTGAGCAATCGCCGCGTGCTGTGCGCGGCACCGGAATACCTGCAACGCAAAGGCACGCCGCAACAGTTGAGCGACCTGGAGCAGCACGACTGCCTGGTGCTCAAGGAGCGCGACAACGCCTTCGGTATCTGGAACCTGGAGCGTGACGGCGCGCCCGAAAGCGTGCGCGTGCGCGGGCCGCTGTCATCGAACAATGGCGAGATCGTGTTGCAGTGGGCTTTGGACGGGCGCGGTGTGTTATTGCGCTCGATGTGGGACGTAAAACCGCTGCTGGAACAGGGCAAGCTGGTGCAGGTGCTGCACACCTACACACAGAGTGCCAACGTGTGGGCGGTGTACCCGACACGTTTGGCCTACTCCGGTAAATTGCGCGCCTGCGTGGAGTTTTTGCAGGAGCACTTCAAGGGGTTGTCGATCTGACGCCCCGCGTGGCGCTGACACCCAGCCATACCGTCATGATCACCAGGGCCGTCAATGGCAACCCGTGGAACAGCACGATCACCTGGGCAGGCGTCCACGTCAGGTAGAACGGCCCCACCACCAGCATGCCCACGCCAAAGCCGGCCATCTGGATCAGCGTCAACAAGCTGAACAGCGGCAGGCGCAAGCTATCGGGTTCGCTTTGTGCGCGGGAAACCAGCGCCACCTCGGAGATGCCATCGCCCAGCCCGGCCCACACCACCAGCAGCAGCGCCAGCCACAGTTCGGTTTGCTGGAAGGTCAGGATAAAGCCGCTGGACATCAGCGCCACACCCGCCATGAACCAGCGCTCCATGCCTTGGGTGCCACGGCCCTTGAGCAACGCACTGGCCAGGCGCGCGCCGATGAACTTGCCGCAGGCCCACACCGCCAGCAGGTAGCCCATGACGGTTTTCGCGGTGTCCGGCGAAATGTATTGCGACAACACCGGCCAGCCGACGTTATGTGCCGCGCTGCCGAGGGTGTCGAGCATGCTGATCAACAACATCGCCGCCAACACCGGTGCACCGCGCAGGCCTTTGGTCAACTCATGCCATTCGGCCGCAAGCCCACGATGCGCGGCCACGGCGACTGAATACAAGGCGCGCAACGGCAGGATCAGGCAAGCCGCCACCACGTAAGTGCCGATGTTGACGGCAAACACCGCCTCGAATCCGCCCGTGGCGATCAGCACACCGGAAAGCAAGCTGCCAAACACCGCACCGGTAGCCGCCGCCGAGGTGATCCAGGCATTGGTGCCCACCCGCTGTTCAAGCGCCACCCAGGTCGGCAACTGGCTGTTCAGGCCAATGGCAAACAGCGAATTGCACAGGCCGATGCCGAACGCGATAAACGGCAGCACGTTAAGTTGATGCGCCGGGATCAGCACCAGCAGCGGCACCAGTAACAGCGCGCGGGCCAGGTCCAGCCCGGCCAAGGTACTGCGCCCCGGGAAGCGCCGGAAAAACGGGATGCCGAACAGGCTGGCGACAATCCCGCCCGTGACCCGGCACGCCAGGAACACACTGACAAACACCACGCTTTGGCTGAGCCAGTAAACGTAGGTCGAGAGCGCCACCATGTTGAGGAATGCGCCGAAGTCCGACACGCCCCGCGCAAAGATGATCAAGCGGGCGTTGCGGGTCGACAGGCCCAAGGGCTGAACGTCGCTCATGCCGGTTGTACCTCGTCTTCTACCCGTGCGTCATCAGCCGCCACGCCGCGCAGGCTCACCAGCAGCACATCGCGCCAGGCCGGTGCCGAATCGGCCTGCGCCCGCACGGCGCCGGCGCGGTGATATAGCCCACGGTCGTTGATCACGATGGTTTCCAGGAACTGCTCCATCGCCAGGTCCAGCACGCGGCTATGCTCCGCCTCACCGGTAAACACCTCGGACACCACCGGCACCGTGTTGCTCTGGCCAATGAAGTGCATGAACACCCAGTCCAGGCCATCCTGATGAATACCCGAGGTGGTGGGGCTGGCTGATGGCCCCTCTGCACGCACGCGAAACTGGTGGATATCAATGGTGTAGGCATGCGGGCCAAGGTGCGGTTCGAGCACCGCCAGGTCGGTGGCGAGCAATTTCTGCATCAGTGGGTGCTCGATAAAGCCCTCCTCGCTGTAGCTCAAGTGGTTCACGCCCTGGCGATAGTTGACCGCATAGGTGACCGGCGACTTGAACGCGCTATTGCGATCGATCTGCAACTGCCGCGTCGGGGATAAACGATAGCGCAGGATCCGCCGTTCGCGATGCGTATATGCCTTGAACGCCTCATCGCGCACCAGGTTCGCCCAGTAGGCGCGAAAGCTTTGCTCCTCGCCGGGCTCAACCTTGAGCAACTGGCCAAAGTCCCGACGGTGACAATAGTGGTGCTCGCGCAAGTACGCGCCAATCTGTGGGATATCCATATCGCTAACCCTTATTGTCGATAATCACGCGCAGATTGTGCCGTATTGCATCATGCACCGCATGGGCGTGGGCAGCATCGTCGACCCTGGCCCAGCACTTGAGCAAGTAATGCTCTTCTATATCGGCATCAATAGAGTGACCGGACTCCTGTTGGGCATATTCCAGCACCGCCGGCTGTTGAGCGAGCCATTCAAGGCCTTCAATACCCTTGAAGTGGCCACTGTGCTCCGGATAGATCGCCAGCATCGAGTAGTGTTGCGAGGCCTGCGCGACCTGGCGTGCGCCGGCGTCCAACTGCGCATTCACACCTGGCTCACCCAGCAGCAGCGACAGATACAGCTGGTACGGGTCAATACCCGCCAAGTCACGGAACGCGGCATTGACGTACAGCCCGCCGACGCGTGGGTTGATTTCGATCACCACCGGCCCCGCGTCCGTCATGCGGAACTCGAAATGCACCACGGCATTGGTCAGGCCCACCGCGCGCAGGCACTCCACGGCGTACTGGCGGATCTGCTCACACTGGGCGTCGGTAAAGGACGTCGGCGGCGAAATCAGCAGGTTCTCCAGGACGGTGCCACTGCGCTCGGTCAACATCAGTTTTTCATTGATCAGCAGCGGGTGAACCTGCTCGCCCACCACCACACACTCCACGCTGCCTTCAATACCTGGGATGAACCCTTCAAGCAAAAGGCTACGCCCCGGCAGGTATTCTCGTCGCTGCCCACCCTCTTCCGGCAGCGTGTGGGCGCAGCCGTAGAAATCCGCATAGGCTGCGCTGGCATGATCTGCCAGGAAATGCGCGTAGTGGCTGCGCAACTGCGCCCAGTCAGAGCATTTCTTGATAAACGCCGATGCGCCGCCAAAGGGTGGCTTGGCGATCAGCGGGTAACCCACTTGCTCGGCACCTTCGCGCAGTTGCTGTTCGTTGTTGCACAACGCAAACGGCACCGAACGCACGCCGTGTTTTTTCAGCGCTCGGCGCATCAGGAACTTGTTGTTACACGCAGCAATGGCAAGTGGGTCGCTGTGCACCAGGCCCAGCCGCCGACAGGCCTGCGCCACGATGCAGCCGACTTCGCCCTGCGCAGACGGGTGGCCGGCCTGGCAGAAGATTGCGCGGATCTGGTACTGCCCATCCAGCCGCCCCACCAAATCCAGAATCGATTGTTCATTCAACGCGTCGAGCAGGAACACTGCATCACTGTCGTCCCGCAGCCGCTGCAGGTGCTTGCGTCCGGCCACACCCGCCGTCAAGCAGGCCAGGCCTTGGGCACGGGCCGCCGCGAAGTGCGGCTCGCGGTAGCAATAGCGAACAGAGGCACTGTCATCAATATCAATAAAAAGAATGGCATCTTGTTTCATCATTAATACCGCCTCATGCGTCAGTCACTTCAGGCATCCTGCCAACTGCACCACTGCCCTTCCCAATTACGGAAGCGGTAATGACGTTGCCCATCGCGCACTTCAAAGTGCGGCAAGTCTTGTGGCTTTTCAAAGTCCAGCAGCGGCACGGTAAACTTGCCCTGTGCATGCGGCAGCACATATTCCGGCATGGCTATATTGGACACGCGCCGCTTGAGGCGATCCATAATAGCGATGGCGTGGCTGATCGATGCTTTATATTCCGACGCCCCCGGAGAAAACGGCATGAAGTGGTACAAGTAATATGGCTTTACGCCCAACCGATAAAGATCAATAAACAGTTTATGCAAGGTGGCTTCATCATCATTCACGCCCCGCAACAGCGGCATGTTGGAGAACACAATCGGCACCACACTTTGGATACGTTTAACCGCCACGGCAAAGTCCGCACTCAGTTCCAGCGGGTGGCACACATGTACGCCAAACGCATTGACCTTGTACTTCTCCAGCATCGCCAGTAACTCATCGGTGACGCGAAACGGGTTAAAGCTCAAGGCCCGTGTGTGCAGGCGAATCAGCAGGTCGTCGCGGATGCCACGCAGGGCGGCGAGGTTCTCTTCGAGCTTGCGGTCGGCGAGCATCAACGGGTCACCACCGCTGAGAATCACCTCTTCGATGGCCGGGTTGTTGCGGATGTACTCGAGCGAGTCCTTGAACGAGTCGGCGCTGGCATTGGCCTTCTCGGTACCCACTTGCAGGGTGCGCAGCGCTTCGAAGCAAAACTGGCAATAGGCGTTGCAGGTGTTGGTCATGCGCAGGATCACGCGGTTGTCGTATTTGTGCTGGCAAATCGGCGTTTTCATTTCGTGGCCAAGTTCCCAGTTCTCCGAGGTGCCGTCGTAATCGCCAGCGACCTGTTCGCTCCAGTAGGGCACTACTTGGCGCCACAGCGGATGGTCCATCACCTCGCCATCGGTGAGAGAGCGCTTGATCAAGTCAATGTAATAAGGGGTTATCTGCAGCTTGCGGTCTTGCAAGTTGTGTTCGATATGCGCGCTGGTTTCCTCGCTCCAGCCACCGCAGGCAGCCCGCAATGCCGGTTCATCGCGGATGGCATTCTTCTGCTGCCAACGCCAATCCTGCCACTGTACCGAACGGTGGATCGCTTGATCAAAAATCGACATGAGTTTGAACTCTCTGTGTTCTGAACGAATGTTAAGGCATCGGCATACGTGCCTTTTCACACTGGAAAAGACCGTAATATCCGCAACAACGACAACTGATTGACAGGTGGCAGAAGTCGATCAAGTTACCCACTCGATCACCGGCACCAGAGAGATATAAATGACCACTAATTCACGGGGCATGGCATCAACTTCCTTTTCTTATAATGTGCGACTTTCCAAGTCAGCATCCACTTAAGCCGATGACCTACAAGGTGTCAACAAATACCCTTGTATTTTTTCAGGGCTTCATCCACTAACGCTACACCGCCCTTGCAATCACTGAGGTTACGCGGTGCAACCGGCGTTATTTGAAAAGTAAATAGCCCCCCAAAAAAAACGCCCCCCAATAACTGGAGGGCGTTTGCTCTACTTATATAACTACGTAGTTACCCCATTAAGGTTTTCAACCAAGCCAGGGGTTGGCCGCCAGATGCTGGCGCTCGAAGGTTTTGATCTGCTCACTGCGTTGCAACGTGCTGCCAATCGCATCCAGGCCGAGCAACAACGCGGTCTTGCGCAAGGTGTCGATCTGGAACGAGATCACCTGGCCATCGGCCAAGCGAATCTGTTGCGCCTCAAGGTCCACGCTGATCTGCGCCTGCGCAGGCTGGCTGACCGTCTGCCCGAGTGTGTGCAGCACCGCCTCGTCCAAGGTAATCAGCAACACTCCGTTGCGCTGGCAGTTGTCATAAAAGATCCCGGCAAAGCTGCTGCCGATCAGCGCGCGAATGCCCATCTGCTTCAAGCCCCACACCGCGTGTTCGCGGCTGGAACCACAGCCGAAGTTGGGCCCCACCACCATAAAACTCGCGCCCTGCCAGGCCGGCTGGTTCAATACGAATTCGGGGTTGGGTGCGCCATTGGGCAAAAAGCGCAGGTCAAAAAACAGCCCGCGATCGAGGCCGGCGCGGTCGATGCCTTTGAGAAATTGCTTGGGCATGATCACGTCAGTGTCGATATTCGCCGCCAGCATCGGCGCGGCCTGGCCGGTGACCTGGGTAAACGGTTGCAGGCTCATGGGCGGTCTCCAAAATGACGGATATCGGTGAGGCGGCCGGTGATGGCCGCGGCGGCGACCATCGCCGGGCTCATCAAGTGAGTGCGCGCCCCGGCGCCCTGGCGACCTTCGAAGTTGCGGTTGGTGCTGGACGCGCAGCGATCACCGGGCGCCAGCACGTCATCGTTCATCGCCAGGCACATCGAGCAGCCTGACTGGCGCCATTCGAAGCCGGCGTCGATAAAGATCGCCGCCAGCCCTTCGGCTTCGGCCTGGTCACGCACTTCGGTGGAGCCCGGCACGATCATCGCCCGCACATGCTCGGCCACCTGCTTGCCGCGCACCACACTGGCGGCGTCGCGCAGGTCTTCAATGCGCGCGTTGGTGCAAGAGCCGATAAACGCGTGGCTGATCACAATGTCGCTGAGCGGCATGCCGGCTTCCAGGCCCATGTAGTTGAGGGCGCGGCGCATGTCCTGGCGCAGGATCAGGTCGCTGACGTCTTGCGGGTCCGGCACGCGGGCACCGATGGGCGCGGCCTGGTCGGGGCTGGTGCCCCAGGTAACCATAGGCTCCAGGGTGCTGGCGTCCAGCTGCACTTCCTGGTCGAACACCGCGTCGGCGTCGGTGTGCAACGTGCGCCATTGCACCAGGGCTTGTTCCCACAACTCGCCCTTGGGCGCACGCGGCTTGCCTTTGAGGTAGGCGAAGACTTTTTCGTCGGGTGCCATAAACGCGCCCCGCGCGCCAGCTTCCACCGCCATGTTGCAGATGGTCATGCGCGCTTCAACACTCAGCGCATCAATGGTGGCGCCGCGAAACTCGATGGCGTAACCGGTGGCCCCGGACGCGCCGATCTTGCCGATCAGTGCCATGATCACGTCCTTGGAAGTCAGGCCGTTGCCCAGGGTGCCGTCTACCGTCACGCGCATGCTTTTCAGGCGTTTGTACACCAGGGTCTGCGAGGCCAGCAGGTGCTCGATTTCCGAGGTGCCGATGCCAAACCCGAAGGCGCCGAGGGCACCGTAGGTGGTGGTGTGGCTGTCGCCGGCGGCAATCACCATGCCCGGCAGGATAAAGCCCTGCTCCGGGGCAATCACGTGTTCGATGCCTTGGCGTTTGTCGAGGATGTCCAGCAGCTCGATACCGAAGTCCTGGCAGTTTTCCGCCAGGTACGAGACTTGCCGCGCGCCGCCTGCGTCAGGCATCGCGGCAATGCGCATGGGCGTGGTGGGGTTTACGTGGTCGACCACCGCCAGCGCGGTGCCGGGGCGCCATACGCCACGCTTGGCCTCGCGCAGGCCGCTGAACGCCTGGGGGCTGGTGTATTCGTTGATCACCTGGCGGTCTATATACAGCAGCACATGGCCCTGGTCATCCAGGGCGCACACCGTGTGGGAGTCGATGTGTTTGTCGTAGAGGGTTCTGGCAGTCATGTTTGTGGACTCACTTTTATAAGCGCTCGCTCAACGGTATGACCCCATCCTACGCAGCCCCCCGGCCCCATCAATGGCACCTGGGTGATGGCTTGGAACATGTTTCGTGTTCAATCCGGCAACGCTGAAACATTTTCTTTCATATCCCGCTTAGGGATTTCTCATTCTCATCCGTCTTAACTTAGATACAGCCCGTCGCGTCAGCAAAAGCTACGACTGGCCTTTTCCGGGCCTCCTTCGCCCTCCTCCGATCAAGACCCGCATTCACATGTCGAAGAAGTCACGCTCAAAACTCTGGTTTCTGGTTCATAGCTGGTTGGCGTTGCCCATCTGGTTTTTTGTACTGATCGTCTGCGTCACCGGCACCCTGGCGGTGGTCAGCCAGGAAATCGTCTGGCTGGCCAACCCGGACATCCGCGCCAGCAAGCCGTCGGACGATGCCGAACGGCTGAGTTACGACCAGGTCATCGGCGCCATCAAGCGCAACGAACCCCAGGCAATCGTGCAGTCGATCACCCGCCCGGACGAGTCGCACTTCGCGCTGAGTGTCGACCTCAGTTACCCCGACGGGCGCTCGGTGGAGGTCTACGTCAACCCGTATACCGGCGTGATCCAGGGCATCAGCCCAGCGTTCAACTTCCAGCAATTTACCCGTGCCTTGCACGGTTGGTGGCTGGTGCCGTTTACCAATGGCTACAGCTGGGGTTGGTACCTGGTGTCGGCGCTTGGCATACCGCTGCTGGCATCCCTGGTCACCGGGCTGGTGGTGTACAAGCGTTTCTGGAAAGGGTTTCTGCGCCCGACCCTGCGAATCCGCCATGGCGCGCGGATCTTCTGGGGTGACTTCCATCGTTTGAGCGGTATCTGGTCGATCTGGTTTATCGCGGTAATTTCCATCACCGGCATCTGGTTCCTGATCCGGGCAATTCTGGGCGACAACCAGATTTCCATCTCCAGTGAGCCCATCGTGCCGGTAATTGCCCGGGAGAAGGTGCCTGTGTCAGCACCGGGCGTACCGGCTCCAATGATCCCGATCGATCGGGCCATCGAGATCGCCACGCAGCGCATTCCCGGGCTGGAGGCCAGTTTTGTGTTCCTGCCCAGCAACGCCTATAGCCACCTGCAGATCGGCGGGCGCGGCTGGTACCCGTTGATGTTCCAGACGGCGCAGCTCAACCCGTACGACGGTGAAATTGCCGTGTCGCACCTGCTGTCCGACCGCTCGACACTGGAGTTCGTCACCGAATCCATGCGTCCGCTGCACACCGGCGACTTTGGCGGCCTGTGGGTCAAACTGATCTGGGCATTCTTCGGCCTGATCATGAGCATGATGGTGTTGAGCGGTCTGCTGATCTGGACCAAACGCACCGCACTGGCCACCCTCAACGCCTTCAAGCGCGAGGCCAAGACGCAACGCGCGCCGGCCCCCGCCACGGCCAGGCAGGCTGAAACCTCGGAGGCCAATTGATGAGCAAACGTGCGACCACCACACCACCTTCGCCGCTGCGGGCCTTTTGGCTCAAGTGGCGCTTCCACATCAATGTCCTGCTGTTGCTGGTGCCCCTGGGGTTCATGCCCAAGTACTTTGCCGACGCTGCACTGTTTCGCGGTGACAGCGGCATTGGCGAGCGCGTGGCCGGCGAAGTGCAGGTGGGGCCGTGGAGCCTGACCCTCGCAGAGTTTCGCAACGAAGGCCCGCGCCCGGACCCGGCCGGCCCGATGAAATTTTTCAACGCCGCCCTGTGCGACACCTGCGCCGAGCAGGTCAAGGCCACTTACCTGCGTATCGGCAAACCGCGCAGCCTGCGCGCGGCCGGGGTGATTTTCTTCGGCACGCCGTACCGCATGGGTGCGGTGTTGCCGGTGCCGGAACGCACACCCGTGGATGCCGAAGTGTGGGTGACCATGGAAGGCTGGGACGGCTCCATGCACCAGGGTTCCATTCCGCTGAGCCAGGCCTCGCCTGCCACCATTGCCTGGCTGAACAAGCAAGGAGTTAAACCATGACGTTAATGCGCCTGACTCGCGCCGTTTTATTGCTCTGCGCCGGCTTCAGTAGCGTCGCCCTGGCCCATAACCCGATGTGCGAATGCAAGGAAATCCCCGGCGAACAGATCCAGTGCACCGGCGGCTTTTCCGACGGCAGCGGCGCGCCGGGCGTGACCCTGGACGTGATCGGCTACGACGAAACCATCCTGCTGCCCGGCAAGCTTGGCCAGGACTCGACCCTGACGTTCAAAAAGCCCTCCGCCGAGTTCTATGTGCTGTTTGATGCAGGCCCCGGCCACGTGGTGGAAATCGACCAAGCGGATATCCAGCCCCAATGAGCACCACACAGGTTGTACGCCCGGCCGGAGCCGGCCATGAAACCCTCTACGTGTTGCTGCTGTGCCTGATCATCCTCGCGGTGGCTGGCACGGTGGTGGCGCTGCACGGTGAAACCCAGGAGGTCGCCGCCGTGCCCAGCCACCAACTGGACGCACGCCGTGACCTGAGCGCTGCCGAGCAAGGCATCTACGCCGACCTGCGCGTGACCCTGGATGAAATCCAGCTGTTGCAGCAGGAGCAAAACGCCCTGCCGACGCCCACGCAACTGGCCGAAGAAGGCTTCGCACCGTTTGCCCAGGACGCCAGTTCGGTGAGCCGTGGCGACCATCGCTGGCAGCTGCTTGAGCCTGTGGCCTACCTGGGTTTGAGCCAAGCGCCAAGCACCAGCGGCTCGGTGCTGATGCGCGTGCAAGGTGACGAGCCGGATGTGTGGCTCAACCGCCAGGCCAACCTCGCCGCCCCTGCCGACCTCACCGACGCGGCGCTGATCGCCGCCGGCTGGCGCCAGGTGGTCACGCAATTCGATGCCGGCGTGACCCGCCAGCACCGTCACTGAACCAGAAGACCGAGTGCCCATGTCTATTTCATCGCCCCTGTTACGCCTGTTGCTGGTTGGCCTGTTCAGCCTGATGCTCGCCCCGCTCGCGAATGCCGAAGCGGCCAAGCGCCTGCGCATCGGCATCACCCTGCACCCGTATTACAGCTACGTGGCCAATATCGTCGGCGACAAGGCCGAGGTGGTGCCGCTGATTCCCGCCGGTTTCAACCCCCACGCCTACGAACCGCGCGCCGAAGACATCAAGCGCATCGGCACCCTGGACGTGATCGTGCTCAATGGCGTCGGCCATGATGATTTTGCCGACCGCATGATCGCCACCAGCGAGCGCCCGGACATCCCGGTGATCGAAGCCAACGCCAACGTACCGCTGCTGGCCGCCACCGGTAACGCCGCGCGCGGTGCGGGCAAGGTGGTCAATCCGCACACCTTCCTGTCGATCAGTGCGTCGATTGCCCAGGTCAACAACATCGCCCGCGAACTGGGCAAGCTCGACCCGGACAACGCCAAGACTTACACCCAAAACGCCCGCGCCTACGGCAAGCGCCTGCGCCAGATGCGTGCCGATGCCCTCGCCAAGCTGACCAGCGCGCCGAACCCGGACCTGCGCGTTGCGACCGTGCACGCGGCCTACGACTACCTGCTGCGCGAATTTGGCCTGGAAGTCACCGCCGTGGTCGAGCCCGCCCATGGCATCGAGCCCAGCCCCAGCCAGTTGAAAAAGACCATCGATGAACTGCGCGCACTGGATGTGAAGGTGATCTTCTCGGAGATGGATTTCCCGTCTACCTACGTCGAGACCATCCAGCGTGAATCCGGGGTCAAGCTATACCCGCTGTCGCATATTTCCTACGGCGAATACACGCCAGAGAAATACGAAGTGGAAATGACTGGCAACCTCAACACCGTGGTACGGGCGATTCAGGAGTCAGGGGCATGACGGCAGCGCAGCAATTGAAAGTCGCCAGCATTGGCCCGACCCTTGAGTTCGACACGATCTCCCTGACCTTGGGCCGCACAGTGATTCTCGACGCGGTGAGTTTTGAGGTCGAACCAGGCAGCATCCACGCCCTGGTCGGCCCGAACGGCGGCGGCAAAAGCTCGCTGATCAAGACCTTGCTGGGGCAGACCCCGCACCAGGGCCAATTGCGCCTGCACTGGCCGAACACGCCAGGCACGGTCGGCTATGTGCCCCAGGCGCTGGAGTTTGATCGGGGCTTGCCGATGACCGTCGACGATTTCATGGCCGCCATGTGCCAGCGACGCCCGGCATTTCTCGGCCTGTCCCGGCATTACGCCGCTGCGATTGGCGAAGCACTGGAACGGGTCGGCATGCAGGACAAACGCAAGCGCCGCATGGGCGCGTTGTCCGGCGGTGAGCGTCAGCGCGTGCTGTTGGCCCAAGGCCTGATTCCGACGCCGCAGTTGCTGGTGCTGGATGAACCGATGTCGGCACTCGATGAAGCCGGTATCCAGGTGTTCGAACGGCTGCTCAATGACTGGCGCCTGGCCGGGATCACCGTGCTGTGGATCGAGCATGACCTGGAAGCTGTGGGCCGCCTGGCCGATCGCGTCACCGGCCTGAACCGTCGCGTGCTGTTCGACGCCACGCCGAAAGAAGCGCTGACCCCGGACCGCCTGCTGACCCTGTTTTCCACCCATCCTCGGAGCGCGGCGTAATGAGTTATGAAGCCTTTCGTTTGATGGTCCAGGGCTGGGCTTCATCCGGGTACCTGCCGGAAGCACTGGCCTATGGGTTTGTGGTGAACGCCTTGCTCGCCGGCTTGCTGATCGGCCCGGTGCTGGGGGGCCTGGGTACACTGGTAGTGGTCAAGCGCTTTGCGTTCTTCTCTGAAGCCGTCGGGCACGCCGCGTTGACCGGCGTGGCCGTGGGCATTCTGCTCGGCGAGCCCTATACCGGGCCTTACGGCAGCCTGTTCGGCTACTGCCTGTTGTTCGGCATCCTGCTCAATTACCTGCGCAACCGCACCGGCTTGGCGCCAGACACCCTGATCGGCGTGTTCCTCTCGGTGTCCCTGGCGCTGGGTGCGAGCCTGCTGTTGATTCTGGCGGGCAAGATCAATGTGCACATTCTGGAAAACGTACTGTTTGGCTCGGTGCTGACGGTTAACGGCAATGACCTGCTGGTGTTGGCGGTCGTCGGCTCACTGGTGATGGCCCTGGCGTTGCCGCTGTACAACCGCATCATGCTGGCCAGCTTCAACCCGCAATTGGCCGCTGTGCGTGGCGTGGCCGTCAAAACCCTGGATTACCTGTTCGTGATCCTGGTGACCTTGATCACCGTGGCGGCGGTCAAGGTGATCGGCGCCATTTTGGTCGGCGCCCTGCTGGTGATTCCGGCGGCGGCAGCGCGCCTGTTGAGCCAGTCGCTCAAGGGTTTTTTCTGGGTCTCGGTGGTGATCGCCACGCTCAGCACGCTGTGCGGCATTCTGCTGCCGATCATCTTCGACCTGCCCATCCCGTCCGGTGCCGCGATCATTCTGGTGGCCGGTATCGCCTTCGCCGTTGCCGCCATCGCGCGCGGCATCGTGCCCAGCCTCAAAGGGAATCTTGGATAATGCGCTCTGTTTTTCATCCGCTGGCCCTGGCCATTGCCTGTTTATTCACTGCGCCGTTGATGGCCGCTGAAGCTGCAAAACCTGCGGTTCACGCCGCCAAACCGGTGAAAGTGCTGGCCTCGCTGCCCATCACCTACGGCCTGGCCGAGGTGCTGCTCAAAGGCACCGATGTACAGCTTGAGCGCGCAGCACCGGCCAACCTGCCCGGTTCGCGGCAGGTGTCCTACTTCACCGGCCGGGGTGCGCCGGCCTTGGGCAGTTTGGCCCAGGACGCCGACGCGGCTATCGGCCTGCGCTCGCTGTGGGCGGATGACCCGCTCTACCCCGTGGCGCGGCGCAGCAATATCCGTATCGTCGAAGTGGACGCCGCGCGCCCGGTGGACGGCGGCTTGCCGGGTATTGCTGTGCAACCGGGCGGTGCCGATGGCCTGAACAGCCAGCCGTGGCAGTCGAGCAACAATATGGGGCGCATGGCCGATGTGATGGCGGCCGACCTGAGCCGCCTGGCGCCCGCGGCCAAACCCAGGATCGACGCCAACCTCGCGGCGCTCAAACAGCGCCTGCTCAAGCTCAGCGCCGACAGCGAAGCAAGACTGGCCAAGGCGGACAACCTGAGTGTGGTCAGCTTGAGTGATCACTTTGCTTATCTGGTCAGCAGCTTGAACCTGGAAGTGCTCAGCACCGATGCCCGGCCGGATGCGCAGTGGACGCCTGAGGCCTTGCACACCCTCAGTGCCGACTTGAAAAGCAACGACGTGGCCGTGGTGCTGCATCACCGCCAACCGAGTGAGGCCGTTAAAACGGCGGTGACGGCAGGCGGTGCGCAATTGCTGGTATTAAATGTCGACGGAGCTGACCCGGTGGCGGAGCTGGAAGGCAATGTGGATCAGGTGATCAAGGCACTGACGCCCTGAATGTGGGAGCTGGCTTGCCTGCGATGCGGGCAACTCGGTATCACTGTCAGATCGCGGTGATGCTATCGCAGGCAAGCCAGCTCCCACATTCAGTGTGTGGTGCATCCGTTGAATGTCCGGCGGTCAAACCACATCCACACCCACGTGAATCGCATCATGGCGCCAGAATTCCAGGTCGCAGTCGATCAAGCGCTCATGCTGGTCATAGTTGACCCGGGCGATCCGCAAGCCGGGGCTGCCCACCGACACACGTAATGCGCCAGCAGCCTCCACCGGCAGTGAAGTCGGCACAATCTCGAAACGCACGCGGCCGTAGTGCAGGTCGTACTTGCGTGCATACAACTCGGTCATCGACTGGTTAAGGTCGCACGCCAGAATCCCCGGAAAATATTGCGGGTTCAGGTAATGCTCCACATACAGCACCAACCGCCCATCGATCCGCCGGCCCCGGCAGATCTGGATCACACTCGACAACGCCGGCAACTGCAACCATGCACACACCGCTGCCGATGCCGGCTGCAGCCGCGCCGAAATCACTTCGGTCGAGGCTACGCGCCCTTGCTCACTGACCATCGCGTGAAAATGGCTGCGTTGCATCAGGTTATAAGCCAGGCGCGGCGGCGAGACGAACCAGCCACGCCGCTCCTCGCGATAGATCTGGCCCTGGGCCTCCAGTTGTAACAAGGCTTCCCGCACCGTAATACGCGTGGTACCAAACAACTCGCTGAGCTTGCGCTCGGCGGGCAGTTTGCTCGCGGGTGGCAACAGCCCGTGGCCGATCTGCTCTTGCAGTGCCAGGCCGATGGATGTCACCGCCTTGATTGCCTCATCACGCATCAACGTTACCTATCTGGACTAGACCAGCACCGTTCAGGTGCACAAACCGCGCTGTATTCGGGCGTCTGCCGTTACCTGCCAGCCTAGGCATTACAGATGACCGACAGATGACAGCCCGTGCCGCCGCCCCACTCCACACCCTGCAATACATCGGCCAAGTCCAGGGCCTGCGGGCGCTTGGGCATGGTCTACGCTGAGTCTGAAGTCAGCGACATAAACGATTTAAAAACGACATCGACATGAAACTGTCATCCACCGAGCCTAAATTGGCTCAGGTATTGCTGACCTAGACCAACACCACCGCAAACGTCGATAAAAACGCAGCGTTGAAAACGCCCAAAGGAGCTTCGGATGAAACAGCTTTTCCTGGCATCACTGTTAGGCTCGACCATTGCCATGTGCACCGCCGCCATGGCTGCTGATACCGATCTAAAAACTCTGGAAGCCGCCGCGAAAGCGGAAGGCGCCGTCAACAGCGTCGGCATGCCCGATGACTGGGCTAACTGGAAAGGCACCTGGGACGACCTGGCCAAGACCTACGGCCTCAAGCACATCGATACCGACATGAGCTCGGCCCAGGAAATCGCCAAGTTCGCCGCCGAAAAAGACAACGCCAGCGCCGATATCGGTGACGTCGGCGCTGCCTTCGGCCCGATTGCGGTGAAACAGGGCGTGGCACAGCCGTACAAACCGACCACTTGGGCACAAGTGCCGGATTGGGCCAAAGATAAAGACGGCAACTGGGCCCTGGCCTACACCGGCACCATCGCCTTTATCGTCAACAAAAAACTGCTGCACGGCTCTGAAGCGCCAAAAAGCTGGGCTGATCTTAAAACCGGCAAATACAAAGTCTCTATTGGTGATGTGAGCACCGCCGCCCAAGCCGCCAATGGCGTGCTGGCTGCCGCCCTGGCCAACGGTGGCGACGAGAAGAACATCCAGCCTGCACTGCTGATGTTCGCCGAGATCGCCAAGCAAGGCCGCCTGTCACTGGCCAACCCGACCATCGCCACCATGGAAAAAGGCGAAGTCGAAGTGGGCGTGGTCTGGGACTTCAACGGCCTGAGCTACAAAGCCAAAATGGCCAACCCGGATGACTACGTGGTGCTGATCCCGTCGGACGGCTCGGTAATTTCCGGCTACACCACCATCATCAACAAATACGCCAAGCACCCGAACGCCGCCAAGCTGACCCGTGAGTACATTTTCAGCGACGCCGGCCAGACCAACCTGGCACGTGGCAACGCACGTCCAATCCGCGCCGAGCACCTGACCCTGCCAGCCGATGTACAGGCCAAACTGCTGCCGAACGAGCAGTACAAGAAAGTCACGCCGATCAAAGATGCCGACGCGTGGGAGAAAACCTCCAAGGCACTGCCGCAGAAGTGGCAGGAAGAAGTCATCATCAATATGCAGTAAGGCTCCCGGGTCTTATTTAGACCCAGAGCTGTGAAAGCGGTCAGTGTGGGAGCCAGCTCCCACACAATCCCGCTCCCACAGTTTTGACCCCGTTCCCCAAGTGAAATTGAGTCAAGCCTATCGTCGCGGAGCGTCTCCCCCTATGAAGCACAACGTCATCCTTGTGGTGCTCGACGGCCTTAACTACGAGGTTGCCCGACATGCCATGGGGCATCTCCAGGCCTACATCGGCGCAGGACGCGCAGCGCTTTACAAACTGGAATGTGAACTGCCGGCCCTGTCCCGGCCGTTGTATGAATGCATCCTCACCGGCGTGCCCCCGATCGACAGCGGCATTGTCCACAACCATGTCTCGCGCCTGTCCAACCAGCGCAGCATTTTCCATTACGCCACCGATGCGGGCCTCACCACCGCAGCGGCGGCTTACCACTGGGTCAGCGAGTTGTATAACCGCACGCCCTTTGTCGCCGCGCGTGATCGTCATACCGACGACCAGGCCCTGGCGATCCAGCACGGTCATTTCTACTGGAATGACCACTACCCGGATTCCCATCTGTTCGCCGACGCCGAAAGCCTGCGCCGCAAACACGCGCCGAATTTCCTGGTGGTACACCCGATGAACATTGATGACGCCGGCCACAAGCATGGCCTGGATACCGCGCAATACCGCAACAGCGCGCGCTCGGCCGACATCATCCTCGCCGACTACCTGCAAGGCTGGCTCGACGCCGGCTACCAGGTGCTGGTGACTGCCGATCACGGCATGAATAACGACCGCTCCCATAACGGTGTGCTGCCGGAAGAACGCGAAGTGCCGTTGTTCGTAATGGGCTCGGCCTTCACCTTCGACCCAGGCGCCATCCCGAAGCAAACCGACCTGTGCGGCACCGTCTGCGAACTGCTCGGTGTGCCCCACGACAAACCTGTATGCCGGGAGCTGCTCAAGTGAACGCCATAACCCGTGGCAAATGGCTGGCGATCCTGTGCCTGGTGCCGTTTGCGCTGTTCTTTATCGTGTTTGAAATCGCCCCGCTGCTGTGGGTAATGATCAACAGCCTGCAGTCGGAGGAGTTCGGCTGGGGCCTGGCCAACTTCACCAAAATCTTCAGTTCGAAGTTCTACCTGCAAGCCATCCAGTACAGCCTGGAGATCAGCTTCTACTCCAGCGTGTTCGGGATCATCATCTCGGTGCTCGGCAGCTACTCATTGCGCCGTGTGGATGGGCCACTGCGTAACTTCGTGACGGCTTTCGCCAACATGACCAGCAACTTTGCCGGCGTGCCCCTGGCCTTCGCGTTCATCATTTTGCTGGGCTTTAACGGCAGCATCACCATCATGCTCAAGCAGGCGGAGATCATTCAGGACTTCAACCTGTACTCCAAGACTGGCCTGATCATTCTGTACACCTACTTCCAGATTCCGCTGGGTGTGCTGCTGCTCTACCCGGCCTTCGACGCCTTGCGCGAAGACTGGCGCGAATCGGCCTCGCTGCTCGGCGCCAGCAGCTGGCAGTTCTGGCGGCACATCGGCCTGCCGGTGCTCACTCCGGCCCTGCTGGGCACTTTTGTGATCCTGCTGGCCAACGCCCTCGGCGCCTATGCCACGGTGTATGCATTGACCACCGGCAACTTCAACGTGCTGCCCATTCGTATCGCGGCAATGGTTTCCGGCGACATCTCCCTGGACCCGAACATGGCCAGCGCCCTGGCCGTAGTGCTGGTGGCGCTGATGACGGTGGTCACCGTCGTCCATCAACTGCTGCTCAAGAGGAGCTATCATGTCTCGCGCTGAAGCTGGCTCGACCTCCCTCTACCATCGGGCAGTGGTGTACCTGTTGTTTGCGATCCTGGTATTGCCGCTGGTGGGCACCTTTGTATACTCCATTGCCAGCAGTTGGTCGGCCACCATCCTGCCCGCCGGTTTTACCCTGAAGTGGTACGTGCAGCTGTGGAGTGACCCGCGCTTTCTGGCCGCCTTCGGTCAGTCACTGCTGGTGTGCGTCGGTGCGCTGATCCTCTCGGTGGTGCTGATTCTGCCGCTGCTGTTCGTGGTGCATTACCACTTTCCCAAGCTCGACGCGCTGATGAACATCCTGATCCTGCTGCCCTTCGCGGTGCCGCCGGTGGTGTCATCGGTGGGCTTGTTGCAACTCTACGGCTCCGGGCCATTTGCGATGGTGGGCACACCGTGGATCCTGATCGGCTGCTACTTCACCGTGGCCTTGCCGTTCATGTACCGCGCGATCACCAACAACCTGCAAGCGATCAACCTGCGTGACCTGATGGACGCCTCGCAGCTGTTGGGCGCCAGCACCTGGCAGGCCGCAATTTTTGTCGTGCTGCCAAACCTGCGCAAAGGCCTGATGGTGGCGCTGCTGTTGTCGTTCTCGTTCCTGTTCGGTGAGTTCGTGTTCGCCAACATCCTCGTGGGCACTCGCTACGAGACCCTGCAGGTGTACCTGAACAACATGCGCAACACGAGCGGCCACTTCACCAGTGCCATCGTCATTTCCTATTTCTTCTTTGTGCTGGTGCTGACCTGGGCCGCCAATATCTTGAACAAGGACAAAAGCCAATGAGCTTCGTCAGCGTCCAACACCTGCAAAAAGGCTACGCCGGCACGCCGGTATTCAGTGACATCAACTGCGAAATCGCCAAGGGTGAATTCGTCACCCTGCTCGGCCCGTCGGGTTGCGGCAAGTCGACCCTGCTGCGCTGCATCGCCGGGCTGACCTCGGTGGACAGCGGCAAGATTCTGCTGGATGGCCAGGACATCGTGCCCTTGAGCCCGCAGAAACGGCACATCGGCATGGTGTTCCAGAGCTACGCCCTGTTCCCCAACATGACCGTGGAACAGAACGTCGCCTTCGGCCTGCGCATGCAAAAGGTCAACGCCGACGACAGCCACAAGCGCGTGCAGGAAGTGCTGCAACTGGTGGAGCTCAAAGAACTCGCCGGCCGCTACCCGCACCAGATGTCCGGCGGCCAGTGCCAGCGTGTGGCCCTCGCCCGCTCGCTGGTGACGCGTCCGCGCCTGTTGTTGCTGGATGAGCCGCTGTCGGCGCTGGATGCACGGATTCGCAAGCACCTGCGCGAGCAGATCCGCCAGATCCAGCGCGAACTGGGCCTGACCACGATTTTCGTGACCCATGACCAGGAAGAAGCGCTGACCATGTCAGACCGCATTTTCCTCATGAACCAGGGCAAGATCGTACAAAGCGGTGATGCCGAGACCCTTTACACTGCGCCCGTGGATGTATTTGCCGCCGGCTTTATCGGCAACTACAACCTGCTTGACGCCGACAAGGCCAGCCAGTTGCTGCAACGGCCTATCAGCGGGCGCATCGCGATTCGCCCGGAAGCCATCGAACTGAGTCGCAGCGGCGAACTCGACGCGCTGGTACGCAGCCACAGTTTGTTGGGCAACGTGATCCGCTATCGCATCGAAGCGCGTGGCGTGGAATTGGTGGTGGACGTGCTCAACCGCTCGGCCGACGATCTGCACCCGGATGGTCAGCGCCTGGCACTTTCCATCGACCCCAGTGCCTTGTGTGAAGTAGCCTGACGCAACGATTGATTTGAGAGAGCGTGACAGATGGCATTGGTAATTTTTGATCTGGACGACACCTTGATCCACGGCGACTGCGCCACCTTGTGGAGCGAACAGATGGGCCGCCTGGGCTGGGTTGACCCGGAGTCGTTCATGCGCCAGAACGACGAACTCATGGCCGCCTACAGCCGCGGCGAGCTGGCCATGGAAGACTTCATGGACTTCAGCCTGGAGCCGATGATCGGGCGCACGCCGGAAGAGATCGCGCATCTGGTCGAACCGTGGGTAGAAGGCATCATCGAGCCGCTGATCTACAGCGACGCCACCAAGACCATCGCCCGCCACCGCGCGAAGGGTGACCGGATCCTGGTGATCTCTGCCTCGGGCACGCACCTGGTCACGCCGATTGCGGCACGTATCGGGATTGATGAAGTGCTGGGCATTGACCTGGACCTCAGCCATGGTGTGTACAGCGGCAAGACCGTGGGGGTACTGACTTACCGTGAAGGCAAGATCACGCGGTTGCTGGAATGGTTGAAGCAGGAAGGTGAAAGCCTGGAGGGCGCGTATTTCTACTCGGATTCGCGCAATGATTTGCCGCTGTTGCTGAAGGTGGATCATCCACAGGTGGTGAACCCGGATCCGGTGTTGCGCGAGCATGCTGAAAAGGCTGGCTGGCCGATTCATCATTGGGTCTGACAGTTTGAATTGAAACCCAATCAACGGTGGGAGCTGGCTTGCCTGCGATAGCGGTGTATCAGATGAAACATTCTTCATTGATGCACCGCTATCGCAGGCAAGCCAGCTCCCACAGTGGCTGTATTTCAACTTGAGATCAGACCAGGGTCTCGTCAATCACCAACACCAACTTGCCGGAAATCTGGTTAGTCGCCAGCTCCGCAAATGCTGCCTCGGCATCCTTGATCGCAAACGTCCTGGCCAGTTGCGGGCTCAGGCGACCTTCAACAAACAGCGGCCACACATGCTGGCTCAAGTCGCTGAACAGGTCGGCCTTGAACTGATCGCTGCGGCTGCGCAGGGTCGAGCCCAGCAGCTGGATGCGCTTGCCCAGCACCTGCGCCAGGTCCAGTTGCGCATCACGGCCGCCCATCAAGCCGATCAATACCCAACGCCCATCGAGGGCCAGCAGCTTCAGATCCATCGCCGCATAACTGCCGCCGACCGGGTCGAGGATCACGTCGAACGGCCCGAAATCGCGCAGCCCTTCAATGCCGTCGGTACGCACCACGCCGCCCTGGGCGCCGATTGCTTCGCAGTAAGCCAGGCGTTCTGCCGAGCCGACGCTGACCCAGCACGGGCTGCCAAACGCCTTGCACAACTGGATCGCTGCCGAGCCCACGCCGCTGGCGCCGGCATGCAGCAAGACTTTTTCGCCGGGCTTGAGGCCCGCCAACTGGAACAGATTCAGCCACGCAGTGCTGTACACCTCGGGCAACGCCGCCGCTTCGGTCAACGTCAAACCTTCAGGCACCGGCAGCACATGGCGGGCATCCACCACCACTTCTTCGGCCATGCCGCCCCCGGCCAGCAGCGCACAGACGCGGTCGCCGACTTGCCAGGAAGAACCCGCGCCTACCTCGCTGATCACCCCGGAACACTCCAGGCCCAGCACTTGGCTGGCGCCAGGAGGTGGCGGATAGAGCCCCGCACGTTGTAATAAATCGGCGCGATTAAGGCCCGCTGCCGCCACCCGAATGCGAACTTGGCCTACATCGCAAGTAGGACTGGGTTCTTCCATCCACTCCACATGACCTTCAACGCCTTGCAATGCTTTCACAGTGCCTCCATAGTGAGTCTGGACTGAGCCCGTAGCTGTAGCGCCGGGCTTTTTGCATTATGCGACCGGATCATATGGAACCGGCTCCCTCAAAGACGGCCTAATATGCGTTATCAATTGCCCCCGCGTCGAATCAGCATGAAGCATTTGTTCCCCAGTACCGCCCTCGCTTTTTTCATTGGTCTCGGCTTTGCGTCGATGTCGACCAATACGTTCGCAGCCAATAGCTGGGACAATCTTCAGCCTGATCGCGATGAGGTGATTGCCAGCCTTAACGTCGTCGAGTTGCTCAAGCGCCATCACTACAGCAAGCCGCCGCTGGACGACGCGCGCTCGGTGATCATCTACGACAGCTACCTCAAGCTGCTGGACCCGTCGCGCAGCTACTTCATGGCCAGCGATATCGCTGAGTTCGACAAGTGGAAGACCCAGTTCGACGACTTCCTCAAGAGCGGCGACCTGCAGCCTGCGTTCACCATCTACAAGCGCTACCTGGATCGCGTCAAAGCGCGTCTGGACTTCGCCTTGGGTGAGCTGAACAAAGGCGTCGACAAGCTCGACTTCACCCAGAAGGAAACCCTTCTGGTGGATCGCAAGGACGCGCCTTGGCTGACCAGTACCGCCGCCCTCGACGACCTGTGGCGCAAACGCGTCAAGGACGAAGTGCTGCGCCTGAAGATCGCTGGCAAAGAGCCCAAGGCCATTCAAGAGCTGTTGACCAAGCGCTACAAGAATCAGTTGGCACGTCTGGATCAGACCCGCGCCGAAGATATCTTCCAGGCCTACATCAACACCTTCGCGATGTCCTACGACCCGCACACCAATTATCTGTCGCCAGATAACGCCGAGAACTTTGATATCAACATGAGTCTGTCGCTGGAAGGCATCGGTGCCGTCCTGCAAAGCGACAATGACCAGGTCAAGATCGTGCGTCTGGTGCCGGCAGGTCCGGCCGACAAGACCAAGCAGGTCGCACCGGCCGACAAGATCATCGGCGTCGCCCAGGGTGACAAAGAGATGGTCGACGTGGTCGGCTGGCGCCTGGACGAAGTGGTCAAGCTGATCCGTGGGCCGAAAGGCAGCGTGGTGCGCCTGGAAGTGATTCCACACACCAATGCGCCGAACGACCAGACCAGCAAGATCGTGTCCATCACCCGTGAAGCGGTGAAACTCGAAGACCAGGCCGTTCAGAAACAAGTCCTCAACCTCAAGCAGGATGGCAAGGACTACAAACTGGGCGTGGTGGTGATTCCTGCGTTCTACCTGGACTTCAAAGCGTTCCGTGCCGGTGACCCGGACTACAAGTCCACCACCCGTGACGTGAAGAAAATCCTGACAGAACTGCAGAAAGAGAAAGTCGACGGCGTGGTCATTGACCTGCGCAACAACGGCGGCGGTTCCCTGCAGGAAGCCACCGAGCTGACCAGCCTGTTTATCGACAAAGGCCCAACCGTGTTGGTCCGCAACGCGGACGGCCGTGTCGACGTGCTCGAAGACGAGAACCCGGGCGCGTTCTACAAAGGCCCGATGGCGCTGCTGGTCAACCGCCTCTCGGCCTCGGCTTCGGAGATTTTCGCCGGCGCCATGCAGGACTACCACCGCGCGTTGATCGTTGGCGGCCAGACCTTCGGTAAAGGCACCGTGCAGACCATTCAGCCGCTGAACCATGGCGAACTGAAGCTGACCATTGCCAAGTTCTACCGGGTTTCCGGGCAGAGCACCCAGCACCAGGGCGTATTGCCGGATGTGGACTTCCCGTCGATCATCGATACCAAGGAAATCGGCGAAAGCGCGCTGCCTGAGGCAATGCCATGGGACACCATCCGCCCTGCGATCAAGCCGGCTTCGGACCCGTTCAAGCCGTACCTGACGCAGTTGAAGGCTGACCACGAGACCCGCTCCGCCAAGGATGCCGAGTTCGTGTTTATCCGCGACAAACTGGCCCTGGCCAAGAAGCTGATGGAAGAAAAAACCGTCAGCCTCAACGAAGTCGATCGTCGTGCGCAGCACACCAGCATCGAAAATCAGCAGCTTGTACTGGAAAACGCTCGCCGCAAGGCCAAAGGCGAAGATCCGCTCAAAGAGCTGAAGAAAGAAGATGAAGATGCGCTGCCGGCCGAGCCGGAAAAAACCAAGCCGGAAGACGACGCCTATCTGTCCGAGACAGGCCGGGTTCTGCTGGACTACCTGAAAATCAGCAAGCAGGTGGCCAAGCAGTAAATGATGGCAATTTAATGTGAGCGCTCCACGGAGTGTCATCATATAGACATCATTCTGTCGTGAAATGAAGGGACCGCAGGCGTTAGCCTGCGGTCCTTTTTTTTCGATCGAGATCGCCATGACCATGACCGAACAGCTGAATGCATTGGGCTCAATCCTGGCTCAAGGCAGTTTACACAGCCTGTTCC
This sequence comes from Pseudomonas sp. PA-5-4B, assembly GCF_021606215.1. NCBI lineage: Bacteria > Pseudomonadati > Pseudomonadota > Gammaproteobacteria > Pseudomonadales > Pseudomonadaceae > Pseudomonas > Pseudomonas sp. PA-5-4B. Next base: position 40,087 of record NZ_WKDB01000040.1, read on the forward strand.
AACCGATCATTTGCCTGTCCGAGCGACGAATCCTCGGCTACGAAGCGCTCAGCCGTGGCCCATCCAATAGCCCCTTGCACTCCCCCGTCGCCCTGTTCAGCGTGGCCAGCCATGCCGGGCGCCTCAGCGAACTGGAAATGGCCTGCCGCGAAAGTGCCTGCCGACGCTTCAGCGAGCAAAAGTTGCCGGGCAAGCTGTTCCTGAACATCTCGCCGGAGTCCTTGATGGAGACGGCGCATCAACCGGGCCGCACCTTACAGTTGTTGCGCGACTTCGGCATCCCGCCAAGCCAGGTGGTGATCGAACTCACCGAGCAAACGCCCACCGACGACTTCGACCTGCTGCAAACCGCGCTGCATCATTACCGCGACATGGGTTTTGCCATCGCTCTGGATGACTTGGGCGCCGGGTATTCCAGCCTGCGTTTATGGTCTGAGCTACGCCCGGACTACGTGAAAATCGACCGGCACTTTATCGACGGTATCCATCAGGATGCGCTCAAGCGCGAGTTCGTCGGCTCCATCCTGCAAATCGCCAAGGCATCCCGCGCCCAGGTGATTGCCGAAGGTATCGAGCTGCCGGAGGAGTTGGCGGTGTTGACGGAAATGGGCGTTGACCTGGTCCAGGGCTACCTGCTTTGCCGCCCCCAGGAACAACCGCCCCAGGAAGCGCGGCTGATGTTGCCCAAGCAGGACCACACCAACATCACCCTCAACGAAGAAGGCAGCGACCTCAGCGCCTTGCTCAACGAGCAACCGGCGGTGGATCAGGACACCGCCACCGCCCAGGTGCTCGAATCCTTCCGCCGTCAGGCCAACCTCAACTCGCTGGCCGTGCTGGATGGGCGCGGTCACCCGGTCGGCATCGTGCACCGGCATTCGTTGTCGGATGCGCTGCTCAAACCGTTCGCCACCGACCTGTTCGCGCGCAAACCCATCAGCCGCTTGATGAGCGATGACTTCCTGGCGGTGGAGTTGAGCCAGTCCCTGCAACAGGTCAGCCGCCTGCTCACCAGCCGCGCGCGGCAACGGATCGAGGAAGACTTCATCATCACCCTCAACGGTGACTACCTGGGCCTGGGTAGGGTGATCGATGTGCTCAAGTTGATCACTGAGCTGAAGATCCAGCAGGCACGCTATGCCAACCCACTGACGCTGCTGCCGGGCAATGTGCCGATCCAGCAATGCCTGACGCGGTTGCTGCAGCAACAGCGCGAGTCGGTGATCTGCTACGTGGATATCGACAGCTTCAAGCCGTTCAACGATATCTACGGCTACGGGCGTGGGGATGAGGTGTTGTTGTGCCTGGCGCAGTGCCTGAACGATCGGGTTGACCCTAGCCGTGATTTTGTCGGGCATATCGGCGGTGATGATTTTTTGCTGGTGCTCGGCCCGCAGGATTGGCGCAAGCGGCTCAACCAGTTGCTGGATGACTTCCACACCCAATGCCGACGCTTCTATCGTGCCGAGCACTTGGACGCCGGTTGCTTCGTGGCCTTGAACCGTCAGGGCGTGCGCCAGGAATTCGCTTTGCTGTCGTTGTCGATCGGCGTGGTGCATTTATATCCACAGGCCTGTGCACAACTGGATGCCAGCCAGTTAGCGGAGCTGGCCTCGCAAGCCAAGCACCACGCCAAAGACATCGCCGGCTACAGCATCCATGTGATCGACAGCATGGACAACCTGCCCGCTTAGGCCTCGGCGGACTCCGGATACTCGTACTCGAACACCCGCACCACTTCCGAAGCATGCCAGGACGCAGCAGCCACACCATCGGACGGCCCGCTGAAACGCCCCAGGCGCTCCACACACTCAAAGAAACCGGTACGCGGCAAGCGGCTGGCGCCCTGGCTGATCACCAGCGAGCTGCGCAACGGCTGCTCGGCCTTGGCGTCCAACGCGGCCAGGTGCTCAAGGGCAGCGGCCAGGGTTTGCATGGCCGGCGTGGGAAATTGCAGGCGCTCCAGCAGCGCGCGGTAGGTGAGCAAATGGCGCTGGCGGCGCGCCTGGTCCAGTTCGTTGAGTAACCCATCCCAGTGTTGACGACTGATTCGTAGACTCAAGATTCATCCCTCCAACCTGCAACGCCCAATTCCCAGGCCAGGCTGCGGCGGATGGCGGCATCCGGCTGGCGTTCACCACTTTCAATCAATCCGAGGTACGAAGGGCTGATGCCCACGGTGCGGGCCAGGCTTTCAATGGCCAAGCCCTTGGCCTCACGCAGGCCGCGCAGGTCCGCGAGCGGGCGTAAAGCCTGATCGGGCGCGACCTGAGCGGTAGAAGAAGGAGTGGCGACAGGCTGTTGCTGACCGGCTGCTTTTAGTAGCGCCTGGTACTGGTCCCATGGCAGCACCGCATACTCGGGTGCGCCATCGCGTGAAATTATCTGAATATCCATGACTGCCCCGTAGGATAACAACACTTACTAAGTAAGTTCTTTCCTTAGAAGTGTAATCCTAACAGCCACAAAGGTCGCAGGGGGATATAAGCGTGTTCAGTTTTTTTGCGGGTTTTCCTGGGCCAGCAGCGCAGGCGTCGCAGGCAGCCGCTCAACCACCGCGAGTTTTTCCGGGCGCTGGGCGTCACGCCAGGCGCGAAACGCGCTCAGTTCGCCGTCCAGGGTCTTCATGACCCATGCCAGCACGGCAATGTCATCGAGCATGCCGAACACCGGGATAAAGTCCGGGATCGCGTCAATCGGGCTGAGGAAGTACATCAGCCCCGCCACTACCGAGATCAGCGCCTTGGGGCTTATGGCGCGATACTCACCGCGCCAGTAAGCCAGGCACAAGGCCTGGAGCAATTTGAGATCATCCTTGAGTTTACCCAGCCGATTGCCCTGGCTTGAGCCTTTGGCGGCCACGGCGAACAGCAGGGTCGGCAACCGGCCACGACCAAGCAAGCGTGCGGCCATGGGCAGGAAACGGGTGAAATTGAAGGGTGGTTTCATCGGTCACTCCAGTTCCAGGCGACATAAAAGGTTATCCACACAAATTGTGGATAACCTTGTGAACAGAGCCTGTTTTATCGGCTGAAAGCCGCGATTTACAAGGCTTGCAGTCAGATCGGGCGTTTTTTGCGCACATAAAAAAAACCCAAGAATTCATTGACTTGGCATTGATGTGCGGCTACCCGTGCTCGAGTCTTATATCAGACTGTGACAGTTTCCAGGGGTTCGGTCGGATTTGCGATCCTTACCACGCTCTGGGTGGGAATGCCGCCCCAAGGCACATGTGACGCAGAGCGTCACCGGATGTGTTCCCACGCAGAGCGTGGGAACAATCATGCAAACGCCAGAAACAACAACGCCCCGTAAAAACGGGGCGTTGTGTGTTCAGGTGCCGATTACTTCTTGGCAGCTGGCGCCGCAGGTGCGTCAGGGGCTTCAGCCTTGGCTGGGTCCTTGATGGCCAGCAGTTCCAGGTCGAATACCAGCACGGAGTTGGCTGGAATCGCCGGGCTCGGGCTCTGTGCGCCGTAGGCCAGGTCGGACGGGATGTACAACTCGACCTTCTCGCCCACGTGCATCAGTTGCAGGCCTTCGACCCAACCCGGGATCACGCCGCTGACCGGCAGGTCAATCGGGCTGCCGCGATCTACGGAGCTGTCAAAGGTGGTGCCGTTGGTGAGCTTGCCGGTGTAGTGAACAGTCACTACGTCGGTCGGCTTAGGCTGAGCGCCGTCGGCCTTCTTCACGATCTTGTATTGCAGACCGGAAGCGGTAGTGACTACGCCGTCTTTCTTGGCGTTGTCTTCGAGGAATTTCTTGCCGGCGGCTGCCGACTCTTCGCTCATTTTAGTCATGCGTTCTTCAGCACGCTTTTGCAGTGCGGCAAACGCTTCAACCAGTTCGTCGTCCTTCAGCTTCTGTTCTTTCTTGCCGACGGCATCTTCGATGCCTTGGGCTACCGCTTTGGAGTCCAGGTCATCCATGCCTTCTTGAGCAAGGCTTTTGCCCATGTTCAGGCCGATGCCGTAGGAAGCTTTCTGCGCCGGGGTTTTCAGCTCTACGCTGGTCTGCGAATCACAACCCGCAAGTACCAGGCTAACCAGGGCCACCGCCGCCGCCAACCGATGCTGTTTCATGCTATTTCCTTGTTCGTGCGCCAAAAGGGCATTCGAGTAAAGTCGCGAGCTTATCAGGCGGCCACGACCAATGGCTACCGGCATGTGAGCAGGAAACTTCTGATAAGTTCACGTGTTTAAAAGCATTTTCATTCATTATGGAGGCCCGCGAAGGATCGCGGGACCATTCGCAACCAGGCTGCTGGCCACTTGCCGCACCTGTGACGCAATGGCATAAGAACGCTACAACTCGACAAGGCCGAGACAAGGATAGCCATCTTGCGCATTTTTTCCCGTGTTTTACTTCTGATATTGCTCGCCCTGGGTTTGCTGCTGGGCGTGGTCCTCTATTACACCCTCAACCCCAAGCTGCCGGACTACGTGCCCGTGGAGCAGGTGCACTATCAGCAACAATGGAGCGAAGCCGATCGCCAGACCTACTACTTCACGCCCCAGGGCACCCAGGTAAAAGGCCTGCATTACGACTGGTTCACCGCCCTCGAACTGCCCTTTTCGGACCGGCGTTTTGCCACACCCGACTACCTCGCACGCTTCGGCTTTCTGGTCGATCCCAAGCAGGTGCCCAGCGCACAAAACCCCGGCAACCTGCCGGTGGGTTTCGCCCGGCACCAGAACGCCGGCAGCCAGGTGCAGTACCTGGACATCACCTGCGCCGCCTGCCACACCGGCGAGCTGCACTTCAAAAACCAGGCGCTGCGCATCGACGGCGGTTCGGCCCAGCATGTGCTGCCGTCCAGCGTACCGACCCTGCGCGGAGGCAGCTTCGGCCAGGCGCTGGTGGCCAGCCTCGCCGCCACCTATTACCTGCCCTGGAAGTTCGATCGCTTCGCCCACAACGTGCTCGGCCACGACTATGACGATCACAACAAGCAACAACTGCGTCAGGACTTCAAGCAGTCGCTGAACCAGTTCCTTAAAGTTACCTGGAACGACACGCACCGTGGCCTCTACCCCACCGAAGAAGGCCCGGGCCGCACTGACGCATTTGGCCGCATCGCCAATGCCAGCTTCGGCGACGCTATCTCGCCGACTAACTACCGGGTCGCCAATGCGCCGGTGGACTACCCGCACCTGTGGGATATCTGGACCTTCGACTGGGTGCAATGGAACGGTTCGGCCCAGCAGCCCATGGCACGTAACATCGGCGAGGCCTTGGGCGTGGGTGCGACCCTGGCCTTTTTCGACGCGGCCGGCCAACCCCTCCAGGGCGATGCCCGTTACCCTTCCAGCGTGCGCGTGCGCGACCTCAACCGGATCGAAGAAACCCTGCAACGCCTCAAGCCGCCGACCTGGCCGCAAGACCTGTTCGGCGCCATCGACAAGCCCCTCGCCGCCCAAGGCCGCGCGCTGTTCGCCGAGAACTGCGCCGGTTGCCATGTGCCTGCAGTCACGCAGGAAAACGGCCGCCCGGTGCAGCAACTGAAGATGTTGCCCGTGGACTACATCGGTACCGACCCAGGCACGGCCAATAACATCGCCGACCAGCGCTATGACCTCAGCGCCCTGCAGTGGGATCCGGCCGAACTGGCCAGGCTCAATGTCGAGCTGCACCCCACGCCCACCGCGCCGCTGGACCTGCACAACCTGTCGGTGGCCCAAGGCCTGGCCTACGTCACTGCCTTCGTCGAAGCACACGCCTACCACGCCGCCGGTGTAACCCCGGCCGAACGCCCAGGCCTGGATGGTTTTGGCCTGCCCATCGGTGTGCGTGAATTGCGCGCCTACAAGGCCCGACCGCTGGCCGGCGTATGGGCCGCACCACCATTCCTGCACAACGGCTCGGTGCCGACGATCTATCAATTGCTCTCGCCCCAGGACGAGCGCAGCACCACCTTCTACAAAGGCACGTTCAATTACGACCCGCGTCACCTGGGCTTTGAAACGGGTGCGTTCAAAAACGCCTTTTTGTTCGATACCAAAATAACCGGCAACCACAACAGCGGTCACGAATTCCGTGATGGCAAGCGTGGCAATGGCGTGATCGGCCGTGGCTTGCTGCCGCAGGAACGCTGGGCGCTGCTGGAATACCTCAAAGTGCTGGGCGGCCCGCTGGAGCAACCACTGCCATGATTATCCGATCTCAATACAACCAACGTTCGCTGCTCGCACGCCTCTGGCTACGCCTGGGCGCCTTTCTCGGTAAAACCCTGCTGTGGCTGCTGGGTTTGGGGCTGCTGGGCTGGCTGTTCGCCACGGCCTGGTTCGCCTGGCAACACAGCGGCCCGGTGTCGCCGGATGAACAGATCCCACCCGGCGAAACAGCCATGACCCAAGGCATCATCCAGACGGCAGTGCGCATCGTCGATCAGCATCGCGAAGGCACGCGCTACCTGCGTGACGCGCATGCCAAGGCCCACGGCTGCGTGAAGGCCGAAGTCAGCGTGCTGACGGACCTCGACCCGGCGCTGCGCCAAGGCGTATTCGCTGAACCTGGCAAGACCTGGCAGGCGCAGATGCGCCTGTCCAACGGCAACGCCTACCCGCAGTTCGACAGCATCCGCGATGCGCGGGGCATGGCGATCAAGCTGCTGGATGTGCCAGGCAAACAATTGATGGCCGACCAACAGACGCGCACCGAACAAGACTTTGTGATGTTCAGCCACCCGAACTTTTTTGTCAGCGATGTGGCCGAATACGCGCAGAACATCGGTGCCCAGGCTGACGGCAAAAAGGTGTTGGCGTTCTTCCCTAAAGCCGACCCGCGCAGTTGGCAAGTGCGCCACCTGTTTATCGCCCTGGCCACCCTGGCGCCCGCTCCGGCGAGCCCGACGCAGACGACGTACTTTTCGGTTTCCCCCTACAAATTTGGCGCGGCAAATGCCAAGTTTCGTGTAGCACCCGACCCGCAGAGTTGCCCGGAATATGTGTTGCCCAAGCAGAATCAGGACCTGCCGAACTTTCTGCGCAGCGCACTGAACCAGCAACTGTCCACCGACCGTGTACCGGCGTGTTTTGTGTTGCAGATTCAGCGGCAAAATCCGCAGAAATTCATGCCGATCGAAGACACCAGCATCGAATGGAAGGAAAGTGATGCGCCCTATGAGACAGTGGCCAAGGTGCGGATTCCTGCGCAGGACTTTGATACGCCCGCGTTGAATCTTGCCTGTGATAACCAGTCGTTCAACCCGTGGTTCGGTCTGGAGGCGCATCGGCCGATTGGTGGGATTAACCGGTTGCGCAAGGCGGTATATGAGGCGGTGAGCGACTATCGGCATAGTCGGAATTTGTGAGGTTATGATCGTTCCCACGCTCCGCGTCGGAATGCCGTCTTGGACGCTCTGCGTCCGCAGTTAAGGGGCGTGACGCGGAGCGTCACAGGATGCATTCCCACGCAAAGCGTGGGAACGATCGAACAGAAAAGCCAATCACCGTAAAGAATCCGTATAAATCCCAAGTTCCCCATAACGATTACGTCGCCTCTATTGAACAACTAAGCCCTAAACTTTACCGTCACTTCCTACCTCCAAAACCCGTAGGAAGTCATCGTGGAAAGTTCAACTTTAGGCATGGTCGTCCTGTCAATGATTGCGCTCTTCGGCACCGCCGCGTTTTGCTTCGAACACCTCGCCACCCGCAGCGAGAAGAAAAAGAAAGCCAAATAAGCTGGTCAACGAAATCAGCAGAACCCCAGACTTTCAAGGGATCAGCCACCCGCGGGCTATCCCTTGTTTTCGTGTGCCCAGCCTAAAATCTTCTATATACCGTCTTAATACCGCCCGCCGTAATCAGTGCCCGAGCTTGATACAAGAGCGCCTAACCTCCCCGGCTTACTCAACAAGGGGAGTTACACCGTGCTGACACTAACGTTCATTTATGTGGCCAGCGGCTTATGCGCCGTGGGGCTGTTCGCTTACTTGGGCTACGCCCTCATTCGCGCCGAAAAGTTCTAGGGAGCCCGCCATGTACGACGTGATGTTTATGGGCCTCTCCCTGGTGTTTTTTGTTGCGACTGCCATGGCCATTGTCGCCATGGGCAAGCTTTGAACGGAGCCACGACATGCTAAGCACTTTGCTGGAATTTGCGCTGGTCCTGGGGTTGATGACCGCGCTTGCCGTGCTCATGGGCAAGTGGCTGACCCGGGTATTCACCGGGAACCGCCATGCCCTGCCGGAACGTTTTACCTACCGCCTGCTGGGCATCAACCCATTGGAAACCATGAGCTGGGGCCGCTACGGTTCAGCGCTGTTGCTGTCGAACGCGGCGATGATGCTGCTGGGCTACAGCATCCTGCGCCTGCAGGCGGTAACGCCGATCAACCCCCTGGGGTTGGCTGCGCAAACCCCGGACCTGGCGTTCAACACCGCCGTGTCCTTTATCACCAACACCAACTGGCAGGCGTATTCGGGCGAAACCAGCCTGTCGAACTTCAGCCAGATGGCGGTCATTACCTTTTTGATGTTTGTCGGTGCCACCTCCGGCGTGGTGGCGGCCGCCGGTTTTATACGTGGCTTGAGCCGCTCAAGCGCGGCCGATATCGGCAATTTCTGGGTCGACTTCACCCGCACCCTCTACCGCGTGATGCTGCCGCTGTGCGTGGGCATGGCGCTGGTGTATGTATGGCAAGGCATGCCGCAAACCTTAGCCTCCCAAGCCCTGGCGACAACATTGGAAGGCGCGCAACAACAGCTGATCGTCGGCGCGGTTGCCAGCTTTGAATCGATCAAGCACATCGGCACCAACGGCGGCGGTTTCTTCAGCATGAACGCCGCGCACCCGTTCGAAAACCCGACGCCGCTGACCAACATCCTGCACATCCTCAGCATGCTGTTGATCCCCTCGGCGCTGACCTACACCTTTGGCAGCATGCTGTTGCAACGCCGTCAGGGCTGGGTGTTTTTCGGCACCTTCCTGGTGATGTTTATCGGCTTTCTTGCGCTGGTGTATGGCGCCGAGCAAACCGGCAACCCGTTGCTGACCCAGGCCGGCGCCAACCAGGTGCTGTCGATCGAGCAAAGCGGCGGCAACATGGAAGGCAAGGAACTGCGTTTCGGCATTGCCGACAGCAGCTTGTTTATCGCCACCACCACGGCAGCCACCACCGGCTCGGTCAATACCATGCACGACTCGCTGACGCCCATGGGCGGCTTCGTGCCCCTGGCGCAGATGATGCTCAACTGCGTGTTCGGCGGTGACGGCGTGGGCTTTATCAACCTGATCCAGTACGCGCTGCTCACGGTGTTTCTGGTGGGCATGATGATCGGCCGCAGCCCGGAATTTCTTGGCAAGAAAATCGAGGCCCGCGAGATGAAACTGGTGATGCTCTCGGTGCTCGCGCACCCGGTCAGTATCCTGGGTTTCACCGCCCTCGCCGCCCTGTGGCCAGACACCCTGGCCAGTCTCAACAACCTTGGCCCGCACGGTTTCAGCGAGGTGCTGTACGCCTACACCTCCGGCACCGCCAACAACGGTTCGGCGTTCGCCGGGCTGAATGCCAATACACCGTTTTTTAACACCACCATTGGCCTTGCGATGCTGATCGGGCGCTTCTTCACGATGCTGCCGATGCTCGCCGTGGCCGGTTCCCTGGCGATGAAAAAAACCGTGCCGGCCGGCGCAGGCACCATTCCTACCGCGACCCCGCTGTTCATGTTGCTGGTGGTGTTCGTGGTGCTGGTGGTCGGTGGCCTGACCTTCTTGCCCGCGCTCGCGCTTGGCCCGCTGGTGGAGCAACTGCAGTTGCTGTCCGGCCAGACCTACAACTAAGGACATGTTGATGACCACTCAATCGATCTTCAAAGGGCTGCTGCGCCCGGTGCTGGTGTCGGCGGTGTTTTTCATGCTGCTGACCGGGCTGGCTTACCCGGCGCTCACCACCGTGGCGGCGCAATTGCTGTTCCCGTTTCAGGCTCAAGGTTCGCTGATTGAACGCGATGGGCGGGTGATCGGCTCGGTGCTGATCGGCCAGAATTTCACCAAGCCGGAGTACTTCCAGGGCCGCCCCAGCATGACCCTCGGCGCTGATCCGCAGGACCCGAGCAAAAGCGTGCTGCAGCCCTACAACGCAGGCGCAAGCGGCGCCAGCAACCTCGGCCCCACCAGCCAAAAACTGCTCGACCAGGTGGCCGCACGCGCCAAAACCTATCGCCAGGATAACGGCCTGGCCGCTGACGCCCCGGTGCCGGTGGACGCAGTCACCGCCTCAGCCTCTGGCCTCGACCCGCATATCTCGGTGGCCAACGCCCGGCTGCAGTTGGCACGGGTGGCGCGCTTGCGGCACATCGCCGAACCCGAACTGCTGCAACTGCTCAACGACCACACCGCCGCACGCACCTTCGGCCTGCTCGGCGAGCCCCGGGTGAATGTGCTGCAACTCAACGTGGCGCTGGATGCGCGTCAGCCCTCTATTGCGCTCAGTGAGTAAGAGATTCCTTCATGAAAAATGCTCGTTTACCTCTGTTTGACCGGCGCATCGTGCTCACTGCCGGCGTCGATGCACTGAAGAAATTGCTGCCCCAGGCCCAGTGGAAAAACCCGGTGATGTTCGTGGTGTACCTGGGCAGCATTCTCACCACCTTGCTGTGGTTCCAGTCCCTGGGCGGCAAGGGTGAAGCGCCCAGCGGTTTTATCCTCAGCATCACCTTGTGGCTGTGGTTTACCGTGCTGTTCGCCAACTTCGCCGAAGCCCTGGCCGAAGGGCGCAGCCGTGCCCAGGCCGCGAGCCTGCGCGGCATGAAACGCCAGACCCTGGCCAAATTGCTGCAGCAACCGCGCCACGGTGCAGCGTGGCTGCCGCTGGAGGCGAGCCTGCTGCGCAAGGACAACGTAGTGTTGATCGAAGCCGGTGATCTGGTGCCGCTCGACGGCGTGGTGATTGAAGGCGTGGCGTCGGTGGATGAAAGCGCAATTACCGGCGAATCGGCGCCGGTGATCCGCGAGGCCGGTGGCGACTTTTCGTCGGTCACCGGCGGCACGCGGGTGCTGTCGGACTGGCTGGTGGTGCGCATCAGCGTCAACCCCGGCGAATCGTTCCTGGACCGCATGATCTCGATGGTCGAATCGGCCAAGCGCCAGAAGACGCCGAATGAAGTCGCGCTGACGATTCTGCTGGTGGGCCTGACCCTGTTGTTCCTGCTGGTGATCGCCACGCTGAGCCCCTACTCGATCTTCGCCGTGGCCATGAGCGGCAATGGCAGCGTGATCAGCGCCACGGTGTTGGTGGCGTTGCTGGTGTGCCTGATCCCCACCACCATCGGCGGCCTGCTCTCGGCCATCGGCGTGGCGGGCATGAGCCGCATGATGTCGGCCAATGTGATTGCCACCTCCGGCCGTGCCGTCGAGGCGGCGGGTGATGTCGACGTGTTGCTGCTGGACAAGACCGGCACCATCACCTTGGGCAATCGCCAGGCAAGCAGCTTTTTGCCGGCACCCGGCGTGAAGGAAGCTGAACTGGCTGACGCCGCGCAACTCGCCTCACTGGCAGACGAAACCCCGGAAGGCCGCAGCATTGTGGTACTGGCCAAGCAAAAATTCGACATCCGTGCGCGGGACATCAACGCCCTGGGCGCACGCTTTGTGCACTTCACCGCGCAAACCCGCATGAGCGGCGTCGACCTGGCCGAAGGCCGGGCGATTCGCAAAGGCGCGGCGGATGCGATTCGCAGCCATATCGAAACCCTGGGCGGGAGTTTCCCGGCGGCATTGCAGGCCAAGGTCGATGAAGTCTCGCGGCGCGGCAGCACACCGCTGGTGGTCAGCGACGGTGCCAAGGCCTTGGGCGTGGTTGAGCTTAAGGACGTGGTGAAAGGCGGCATCAAGGAGCGCTTCGCCGAGTTGCGGCGCATGGGCATCAAGACCGTGATGATCACCGGCGACAACCGCCTGACCGCCGCTGCGATTGCGGTGGAAGCCGGTGTCGATGACTTCCTCGCCGAAGCCCGCCCGGAAGACAAGCTGCAACTGATCCGCGACTACCAGGCCCAGGGCAAGCTGGTAGCCATGACCGGCGACGGCACCAACGACGCACCTGCGCTGGCCCAGGCCGACGTGGCCGTGGCGATGAACAGCGGCACCCAGGCGGCCAAAGAGGCCGGCAACATGGTCGACCTCGACAGCAACCCGACCAAGCTGATCGAAGTGGTCGAGGTCGGCAAACAGATGCTCATGACCCGTGGCGCGCTCACCACGTTCAGCGTGGCCAATGACGTGGCGAAGTACTTCGCAATCATCCCGGCGGCGTTTGTCGCCACCTACCCACAGCTGGGCGCCTTGAACGTGATGCACCTGAGCAGCCCCAATTCGGCAATTTTGAGCGCGGTGATTTTTAACGCGCTGATCATTGTCGCGTTGATTCCGCTGGCCTTGCGCGGTGTGAAGTACCGGGCCATCGGCGCGGCGGCGTTGCTTAACCGCAACCTGTTGATCTACGGCCTGGGCGGCGTGCTGGTGCCGTTTGCGGGGATCAAGGTGATCGACATGCTGCTGAGTGGATTGGGCTTGGTGTAACACCACAAACCCAATGTGGGAGCTGGCTTTTTGGGGGTGCTTCGCACCCCAGCGCAAGCAAGCTTGCTCGCCACAACAAGCCAGCTCCCACAGTTAATCGTGTTGTATTCAACAGGAAGAACATGCCCGCACTCAACCACGAACGCCCCGACCCCGACGCCTTGCTCGCGCGGGTACAGCTCGAAGAACAGGCCGCCTTGCGCGGCAAATTGCGTATTTACTTCGGCTCAAATGCCGGGGTGGGCAAGACCTGCGCCATGCTCGCGGCGGCGCAACGCGAAGTCGCCCTGGGCCGTGATGTGCTTGCCGGCGTAGTAGAAACCCACGGCCGCACGGAGACTGCCGAGCGGCTCGACGGCCTGGAGCAACTGCCCCGCGCTGCCTTGCTGCACCACGATTTTTCGCTCAGCGAATTCGACCTAGACGCCGCGTTGCGCAGGCAGCCCGCCGTATTGCTGGTGGACGAGTTGGCCCACAGCAACGCGCCTGGCTCGCGGCATCCCAAACGCTGGCAAGACGTTGAAGAACTGCTCAGCGCCGGCATCGACGTGTGGACCACGCTCAACGTCCAGCACCTGGAAAGCCTGAATGATCTGGTCAGCGGCATCATCGGCATTCGCGTGCGCGAAACCGTACCGGACCACGTGTTTGATAACGCCCATGACGTGGTGGTGATCGACCTGCCGCCCGACGATTTGCTGCAACGTTTGAAGGACGGCAAGGTCTATCTCGGCCCGCAAGCAGAACGCGCCGCACAGCATTTTTTCCGCAAGGGCAACCTGTTGGCCCTGCGCGAGCTGGCGCTGCGGCGCACGGCGGATCGGGTCGACGCGCAAATGCGCGTGTACCGTCGCGAACAGTCGATCAAAGCCTTGTGGCCAGCCCGCGAACGCTTGCTGGTGGGTGTGGCGGGCGACGCCGGTGATGAACGCCTGGTGCGCGAAGCTGCACGATTGGCGCAAAAGCTCGAAGCTGACTGGATCGTCGTGCATGTCGCAACGGCCCAAGGCAGCGGCGCCAAGCGTTACCTCACGGCGATGAAAACCCTGAGCCTGGCCAGCGAATTCGGCGCTGATACCGCGACGCTGCCGGGCATGGACGTGGCTGAAGCCCTAGCCGCCTGCGCCCGCGAACACAACGCCAATCGCCTGGTGCTCGGCCATCATCCGCGCCAGGCGTGGCGCTTCTGGCATCAGTCGGTCAGCGACCGGATCAGCCGACATCACCCGCAGATCGATCAGATCGTGATCGCTCACAGCGTCTTGCCCGGGCCTGCGCCTACCCTCGAAAAACCCTCGCTGCCCCCCGGCCGCGCCTTGGCCTACCTGTGGGCCACGCTTGCCTGTTTCAGTGCCAGCGCCGTCGCTGCATTGCTGCTGCAAGTGTTCGACCTGGCCAACGTGGTCATGCTGTTTTTGCTCACCGTGGTGCTGGTGGCCTTGCGTTATGGGCGCGGCCCCGGTGTGTGGGCGGCAATGCTGGCGGTGCTGTGTTTCGACTTCTTTTTCGTACAGCCGCGCTACTCGTTCACCGTCAATGACACTCAGTATTTCTTCACCTTTGCGCTGATGCTCGGCATTGCCTTGATCACCGGGCAACTCACCGCCCGCCTGCGCCATGAAGCACGCACGGCGGCCGCGCGCGAACGGCGCGCTACCTCTTTGGCGCGGCTGGCTCGCGACTTGTCGGCGGCACTGACCGTAGAGCACATCAGCGAAGTCGCGCTGCGCACCTTCAGTGGCGTGTTCGAAGCACGGGTCGGCTTGGCGTTGCCGGACGCCGCCGATGGCGTGCACAGCGTGAGTGCCAGCGGCTTGCCGATTGACGAAAGCATCGCCCAATGGACTTACGACCATGGCCAAGCCGCAGGTCATGGCACCGACACCTTGTCAGCAGCCAAAGGTTGTTACTTACCGCTCAAAGCGCCGATGCGCGTGCGCGGCGTGCTGGTACTGGAACTGGCCCAGAGCGAGCGCCTGAACGACCCGCAGGAGCGCCGTCTGCTGGAAGCCTGCATGAGCCAATTGGCGATTGCGCTGGAGCGCGTGCATTTCGTCGAAGTGGCGCAAAGCACGCTTGTGCAGATGGAAGGCGAGAAGATGCGCAACACCCTGCTCGCCGCTATTTCCCACGACTTGCGCACGCCCCTGACCACCCTGATCGGCGCCGCCGACACCGCCCTGCCCCATGCCCCGCCAGGTCCGCTGACCGAATTGCTGCACGGCATCCATGAACAAGCTACATCGATGCAGCGGCTGATCGAAAACCTGCTGGACATGGCGCGCATGCAAGAGCGCGGCGTGCGCCTGAACCGGCAGTGGCATTCGCTGGAAGAAATCCTCGGCAGCGCCCTGCGCCAGTTGCGTGAGCCGTTGGCACACCACCGCGTGCAAACCCTGTTGGATTCACAGTTGCCGCTGGTGGATATCGACGCCCTGCTGATCGAGCGGGTGCTGGTCAACCTGCTGGATAACGCCGCCAAGTACACGCCGGCGGGCACCCTCATTACCGTCACTGGCAGCAAAGTTTCGGACAGCATCGTGCTGGAAGTCAGCGACAACGGCCCGGGCAAGGCTCCCGCCAACCTGTTCGAACCTTTCGCACGTGGCCAGCAGGAATCTTCCATCACGGGCATCGGCCTGGGCCTGGCGCTGGCCAAACGCATCGTTGAAGCCCATGGCGGGCATATCCACACCCACCCGCTTGAGACGTGCGGCATGCACTTCATCATCACCTTACCGGCCGGCACCCCGCCAGCCATGGAAAACCTATGAGCACTGCACGCATTTTGATTGTTGAAGACGAAGCCAATATCCGCCGCTTTGTCGGGATCGCCCTGCAAGATGAAGGCTTTCAGGTGTTCGAAGCCGACAGCGTCAAACGTGCGCTGATTCATGCCGCCAGCCGTCAACCGGACCTGGTGATCGTCGACCTCGGCTTGCCCGATGGCGATGGCAAGCAACTGATCAGTGAGTTGCGTGGTTGGCTGGCGGTGCCGATTCTGGTGTTGTCGGCGCGTGATCGCGAAGAAGAGAAAGTCGCCGCTTTGGACGCAGGGGCCGATGATTACCTGACCAAGCCGTTCGGCGTGCCCGAATTGCTCGCTCGCATCCGCGCACAACTGCGCCGGCACGGGCAGACCGGCGCCGTGGCGGCGACCAGCAAGGTGGCGTTTGGCGAAATTGAAGTCGACCTGTCGACCCACGAAGTGTGGCGCCAGAGCCAGCCGGTGCACCTCACACCCATCGAGTACCGCCTGCTCTGCGCAATGATTCGCGGCCAGAGCCGGGTGCTGACACATCGGCAGTTATTGCTCGAAGTGTGGGGGCTGGACTACATCGACCGCCCGCACTATCTGCGTGTACACATGGCGCACTTGCGGCAAAAACTGGAGGCGGATCCGGCGCAGCCGCAGCATTTTATTACCGAGTTGCAGGTGGGGTATCGGTTGATGGGGCTGTGAACAGGCGTTCAGCAACAAAGTCCACAAACACCCGGATCTTTGGCGACAGGTGCCGGCTGGAAGGCCACAGCGCCCAGAATTGGCCTTGGTCATCAGAGTGCCCGTCCAACACGGTTTCCAACTGCGCCTGGGCCAGCGCCTCACGGGCCAGGAAGTCCGGCACGTAAGCGATGCCATGGCCATCGATTGCGGCCCGAAGCATCGCTTCCATATTGTTCAACGTCAGCGCCGTGGGCAGCCGTAATTGGGTGATCGCCGGGTTGGCGGATAAGGTCCACTCCATGATTTTGCCGGTGGTGGCGAAGCGATAACGCAGGCATTGGTGGCGCTCAAGGTCACTGAGGGTTGCTGGCCGACCGTTCGCACGCAGGTACTCAGGCGATGCACACAACACAAAGCGAAATGGCCCGAGTCGGCGCGCCATCAAGGTCGAATCGGCCAGACCGCCGCTGCGGATCACCACGTCGAAGCCTTCCTCGATCACATCCACCAGGTGGTCGTTGAAATCCAGCTCCAACTCAATTTCCGGGTAGGCCCGCCTGAAGGCGACCATATGCGCAAATAGAAACCTGTAACCGATGGTGGGCAGGCTGACCCGCAACTTGCCGCGGGGGGCCTGCATGGCATGGGAGAGCATGGCGCGGGCGTCCTGCAGGTCATCGAGAATTTTCCGACAGCGCTCGTAGAACAACTGGCCTTCAGCAGTCAGGCTGACTTTGCGCGTGCTGCGGTGCAACAACCGCACATTCAACGACGCTTCCAGCTTGACCACATTTTTGCCCACCGCCGAGGCGGAAATGCCCATCGCCCGCGCCGCGCCTGTGAAGCTGAGCGCTTCAGCGGTTTTCACGAAGGCGATAACACCGCTGAGATTGTCGCTCATACCAATGCATCCAATTTGTCCGTTATGTGTGGAATGTAGGCCCATTTATCCGCCATTACATCCTGATTAGAGTCTTTATCTTTACAGGTCCACAGGAATCTCCCGATGAACACAGCCGACTCCGCCCATGGCCGCTATGCCATTCTTGCCGCGATCTGCCTGGCGGCTCTGGTGTTGCCCATGAGCTTTACCGGTGGCGCCGTAGCGACGCCCTTTATCGGCCACGCATTTGCTGCGCACCCCACACAGTTGGCGTGGATCACCAACGCGTTCATGCTTAGTTTCGGCAGCCTGCTGATGGCCGCCGGCACCCTTGCCGATCGGTATGGTCGCAAGCGTTTGTTCCTGTGGGGCATGGCGCTGTTTACAGGTGTCTCGCTGCTGCTGACCGTGGCGCCGGGCATACTCTGGCTGGATGTACTGCGCGGTGTACAGGGTGTTGCGGCGGCTACCGCATTGGCCAGCGGCTGCGCAGCGTTGGCGCAGGAGTTCGACGGCCATGCCAGGACACGCGCCTTCAGCTTGCTGGGCACCACCTTTGGCGCAGGCCTGGCTTTCGGGCCGCTGCTGTCTGGGTGGCTGATTGAACTGTGGGGCTGGCGTGCGATTTTCTTCACCACCGCATTGCTGGCGGGCCTGTCGTTGCTGTGCGCCGCACCCACAATGCGAGAGAGCCGCGACCCGCAAGCGCTGCAGTTGGACCTGCCTGGCGTACTGACGTTTTCGGCAATGCTGGTGAGCTTGACCACGGCGATCATTCTCGCGCCGCAGTTGGGTTGGGCTTCGGTGACGACCGGTTGTCTGCTTGCGGCGGCTGCGGCTTTCTTGCTGGTGTTTATCCTGGTTGAACAGCGTGCGAGCCAACCGATGCTGGATCTGCGCCTGTTTCGCTTTGCGCGTTTTATCGGCGTGCAATTGTTGCCGATTGGCACCTGCTACTGCTACATCGTGCTGGTGGTGTTGCTGCCGCTGCGGTTTATTGGGGTCGAAGGCGCCAGCGCGTCAGAGGCGGGCTTGATGATGCTGGCGCTGTCTGCGCCGATGCTGGTGGTGCCGTTACTGGCCGCAACGCTGACACGCTGGCTGTCGGCGGGGCTGTTGTGTGCCCTTGGCCTGTTGATCGCGGCGTCGGGGTTGTATGGGCTGAGCCTGGCCCAGCCCGGCCAGCCATTGCCGACTGTCGTGGCAATGTTGGTGATCGGGATGGGGACGGGCTTGCCGTGGGGCTTGATGGATGGCCTGGCGATCAGCGTGGTGCCCACAGAGCGTGCGGGCATGGCCGCAGGCATTTTCAATACGACCCGGGTTGCCAGTGAAGGTGTGGCGCTGGCCATCACCGTGGCGGTGTTGAGTGCGCTGGTTGCCCATCATCTGCCCGCAGACAGTTCGCAGGACATTGCTGGGGTTGCCCAGCAGTTGGTCATGGGCGACACCCGTGCAAACCTCCCGCTGGAATTGCTGCGCACGGCCTACCTCGCGGGCTTCAATACGTTGCTGCAATGGCTGGCCGGGCTCACCCTGTTTACGGCGGTGGTGGTGTTTGTGTTTCTGAGCCGACGTGAGATTGCACCCGCGCCTGTGGCGCTCGCCGCCGAAGCGCAAAGCTGAATCGCAGGCAAAAAAAAGCCCGCTCAATGAGCGGGCTTCTTGTGGTGACCTGGCGTTCAGTGTTCCAGGTTACCGAATATGGCGCAGCGGACGGGACTCGAACCCGCGACCCCCGGCGTGACAGGCCGGTATTCTAACCGACTGAACTACCG
>NZ_WKDB01000041.1:0-58576 GCF_021606215.1 Pseudomonas sp. PA-5-4B
ATCGTGTTTGACGGGGCGATTTCAGATCAAGATCAAAAGCGCAGATCAAAAGACCGCTGACTTCGTCATCGAAAAGGATGTAAGGGCCGGAGCAACAGCAACAGCAACAGCAGAGCCATACTCGGTCTAATGTGGGAGCTGGCTTGCCTGCGATACAGACACCTCGGTGTACCTGACACACCGAGGTGTCTGTATCGCAGGCAAGCCCGCCCCCACAGTTTTGACCATGCCCGCACGAGACATGGCAAGATGAACGCCTCTCAGGTTTACTGGTCCCTGAGTAACGGATTTACCGACCTTGCACGTCGGCTCATCAAGGTCATGCGATGGATAAATACACCCCCCACACCTGGCAACCCCACGAGCGGCCGAGCTTGCCCGGCTCGCCGTCGACGCCGCTGCACCCTACGCACAAGCGTTGGCTGTTTGCGTTGGTCGGGATCCTGGTGGCAATTACCGGCGGGCTCGGCAACGCCCTGGTGATCGCCAACCTGCAATATCTGCAAGGCGCACTGGGTGCCACCACCGCAGAAATGGCCTGGCTGCCGGCCGCCTATGTGATGACCAACGTGTGCATGAACCTGCTGCTGGTGAAGTTTCGTCAGCAGTTCGGCCTGCGCGCGTTTACCGAGGTGTTTCTGGTGCTGTATGCGCTGGTGACCTTCGGCCATTTGTTCGTCAACGACTTGAGTTCGGCGATTGCAGTGCGGGCGGCTCACGGCATGGTCGGTGCGGCGCTGAGTTCGTTGGGCTTGTACTACATGATCCAGGCGTTCCCCGCCAAGTGGCGGCTCAAAGCTCTGGTGCTGGGCTTGGGCACTGCGCAGTTGGCGCTGCCAATGGCGCGATTGTTCTCCGAAGACTTGCTGCAAATTGCCGAATGGCGCGGGCTGTACCTGTTCGAGCTGGGCATGGCGCTGATCTGTCTGGGCTGCGTATTCATGCTCAAACTGCCGCCCGGCGACCGTTTCAAAACCTTTGAAAAACTCGACTTCCTCACCTTTGCCATTCTCGCCAGCGGCGTGGCGTTGCTCTGTGCGGTGCTGTCGTTGGGGCGTATCGACTGGTGGCTGGAAGCGCCCTGGATCGGCGTGGCCTCGGCCTGTTCGCTGGTGCTGATCATGGCCGGCCTGGCCATTGAGCATAACCGCGCCAACCCGATGTTGATGACGCGTTGGCTCGGCAGCGGGGCGATGATTCGCCTGGCGCTGGCGGTGGTGCTGATTCGCATGGTGCTGTCCGAGCAGTCCACCGGCGCGGTGGGCTTTATGCAGATGTTGAACATGAGCTACCAGCAGATGCACACCCTCTACGTGGTGATGCTGGCCGGGGCGATTGCCGGGCTGGTGGTCAGCGCGCTGACGATCAACCCGGCGCACCTGCTGATGCCGTTGATCATCTCCCTGGCGCTGATGGCCACCGGCTCCGTGATGGACAGTTTCTCCAGCAACCTGACCCGCCCGCAAAACCTGTATATCAGCCAGTTCCTGCTAGGCTTTGGCGGCACCTTCTTCCTGGGGCCAACCATGGTGCTGGGCACAAAAAACGTATTGACCAACCCGCGCAACCTGGTGAGCTTCTCGGTGATGTTCGGCATCTGCCAGAACCTCGGCGGCCTGATTGGCGCGGCGTTGCTGGGCACGTTTCAGATCGTGCGCGAGAAATACCACTCCAGCATGATCGTCGAACACCTGACCCTGCTGGACCCACGCGTGGCGGCACGGGTGCAGAGCGGCGGCTCGGCCTATGGCGGCGTAATCGCCGACCCGGAACTGCGCAACCTCATGGGCATTCGCAGCCTGGCCACGGCGGCCACGCGTGAGGCGAATGTGATGGCCTACAACGACGTATTCATGCTGATCGCGATCATCGCGATCCTCACCATGCTCTGGATCTTCACCCGCAGCCTGTGGCTGATGAGTACCACCAAAGCAGCAGCCCCTCCCGTTCAACCCAGCGGCGTTACTTCATGACCGAAACCACCACCACGACCACGACCAACGCCATCGCCTCCACTCCGGAAGGCACGCCACCACCGGGCTCGACCGTCACGGAGCCGCGCTCGCTGCGAGTGCGCATCATCTCATCGCTGGGTTTTGCCGCGATTGCCATCGTCGGTGTGTTGATCGTGCTGTATGCCTGGCAATTGCCACCCTTCAGCAGTGCGGTGGAAACCACCGAGAACGCCCTGGTGCGCGGCCAAGTGACGATTATCGGCCCGCAACTGAGTGGCTACGTGTATGAAGTGCCGGTGCAGGACTTCCAGTACGTCAAGGCCGGCGACCTGCTGGTGCGCCTGGATGACCGCATCTACAAGCAGCGTCTTGACCAGGCGCTGGCGCAATTGGCAGTACAGAAAGCCTCCTTGGCCAATGTGGTGCAGCAGCGCAACAGCGCCGAAGCCACCATCAAACTGCGCCAGGCCGCGCTGGTGGACAGCCAGGCCCAGGCGCGCAAAAGCACCGCCGACTTGCGCCGCAATGAAGAGTTGATCAGCGATGGTTCAGTGTCCAAGCGCGAGTTGGACGTGACCCGCGCCGCGAATGCGCAGACCGTCGCGGCGGTGGCTCAGGCCCAGGCCAACCTGGAAATCGCCCGTCAGGACCTGCAAACCGTGATCGTCAATCGTGGTTCCCTCGAAGCGGCGGTGGCCAGTGCCGATGCGGCCGTGGAGCTGGCGCGTATCGACCTGTCCAACACCCGCATCATTGCGCCGCGTGACGGCCAGTTGGGGCAGATCGGTGTGCGCCTGGGCGCCTACGTCAACTCCGGCGCGCAGTTGATGGCGCTGGTGCCGCCGCAGTTGTGGGTGATCGCCAACATGAAAGAAACCCAGATGGACAATGTGCAGGTCGGCCAGCCGGTGACGTTCACCGTGGACGCGCTCAACCACCGCAAGTTTCACGGCACGGTGCAGCATATTTCCCCGGCGACCGGCTCGGAGTTCAGCCTGTTGCAGGCGGATAACGCCACCGGCAACTTTGTGAAGATCGCGCAGCGGGTGCCGGTGCGGATTACGGTGGACCCGGATCAGGCCGAGAGCGAGCGCCTGCGGCCGGGGTTGTCGGTGGTGGTGAGTATCGACACGGCGGGTCGCCTGAAAAACAGCCCGCCTTGACACCATGCGGATCAAAAATGTGGGAGCTGGCTTGCCTGCGATAGCGGTTTGTCAGGTCCAGGTGTGCAGGCTGACACACCGCCATCGCGGGCAAGCCCGGCTCCCACAGGGTTTTGTGGGGTTACAAAGGTTGGTATTTCAGGGTGAAATTGAGGTGAGTTGACTGGCCGTTTTCCAGCAGCTTCAGGCCGGGCCTGCCCGGCAGGTGATGCGCATTCACCGGATGACTCACCGGCTCGATGCAAAAGAACCCCAACCCCGGCGGGCAGAACAGCAGGAAGTAATCGGCGCCGCTGGCCTGGCATTCCAGTGCATAGCCCAGCTCCGGCTGTTCGATGCGGCAACGCCCGTCCCACTGGCAAAACCCATTGTCCACCAGGCCTTGCGGCAGCCCCTTGAGCTGAGTGAAATCCCATTCGGCCGGCACCGGCGCCAGCCCGGTTGGCAGCTTGGACGCATCGCTCATCCACACCTGATCGGCCTTGGCCTGCAACCGCGTGCCGGGCCTTCGTGGCAAATACGGATGCAATCCCAAGCCATGCCACGCGGCTTTTTCGGCCAGATGCGTTACGCGCAACTCGATACTCAGTTCGCCGCCACGTAAGCGAAACCGCTGCTCGGCGCGATAGGCAAACGGCGTGTCGCACACCACCTCCAGCACCACTTCATCCGCCGTCTGGCTTACCACCTGCCACGCCTGTTGCCAGGCCGAACCGTGAATCGGCAGCGGGTCGAGCGGGCTGTTGGGCGTGAGTGCCAGCCAGCCGCTGGGGTTGTCGAAACCGCCGTGGGCAACTCGATTGGACCATGGCGCCAGCGGGTAACACGCCAGCTTGCCCGGCAGCCCAGTGTTCAGCGCAGCTTCGTCGCTATGGCGCAACAGCGGCTGCCCGGTCGCGCGCACCGTCCAGTTGACGAGGCTGCCACCCACGGCCGGGGCGAGGGTGAGATGGGTCAGGCTGTCTTCCAGTTCAATCATCAGAGCACCAGCCCGGGAAGCCACAGGGACAACGCGGGAATGTAAGTCACTGCCATCAATATCAGGAACAGTACCGCATAAAACGGCAGCAGCGCCGTCACGGTTTTCTCGATACTGACCTTGCCCACCGCCGCACCCACAAACAGCACCGCACCCACGGGTGGAGTGATCAGGCCGATCCCGAGGTTCACCAGCATGATCATGCCGAAGTGCACCGGGTCCACGCCAATACCGAGGATCACCGGCAGCAGAATCGGGGTGAGGATCAAGATCAGCGGCGCCATGTCCATCACGGTGCCGAGCAACAGCAGCATCACGTTGATGCACATCAGGATCACGTAGCGGTTGTCCGACAGGGTCAGGAACAGCGTGGTGATTTTTGCCGGGATCTGCATCAGGGTCATGATGTAGCCGAAGCTGGCGGCGAAGGCGATCAGGATCATCACAATGGAAATGGTGCGCACCGTGCGGTGCATCAGCTTGGGCAGCTCACGCCATTTGTAGTCGCGATAGATGAACATGGTCACGAAAAATGCCCACAACACCGCAATCGCGGCCGACTCGGTGGCAGTGAAAATGCCCGAGAGGATGCCACCCAGGATGATCACCATGGCCATCAAGCCCCAGAGCGCGTCGGCGCAGATCTTCAGCGCTTGTTTAAGCGGGATGACCTCGCCCTTGGGGTAGTTGCGCTTTTTCGCGAAGATCAGGCACAGCACCATCAGGCATGCACTCATCAGCAGCCCCGGCACCACGCCGGCCATGAACAATGAGGCAATCGAGACCGTGCCGCCGGCCGCCAGGGAGTAGAGCACCGAGTTATGGCTGGGCGGCGTCAGCAAGGCTTGCACCGAGCCGCTGACAGTGACGGCGGTAGAGAACTCACGCGGGTAGCCACGGCGCTCCATTTCCGGGATCAACACCGAACCGACCGAGGCGGTATCGGCCACCGACGAGCCGGAAATCGCGCCAAAAAACGTCGACGCCACGATGTTCACCAACGACAGGCCGCCGCGCACAAACCCCACCAGCACCCCGGCAAACGCGACCAGGCGGCGTGACATGCCGCCCTCGGCCATGATCGCTCCGGCCAGCACAAAGAACGGAATCGCCATCAGCGAAAACTTGTTCACCCCGCCCGCAACCTGAATCATCAAGGCCTGGAACGGGATGTCGATCCACCACGCGCCGATCAGCGCCGACAGCCCGAGGGCGTAGGCCACCGGCATGCCGATCAGGATCAAGGCGATAAAACTGCCCAGCAGCATCAATGCGTCCATCAGGCAGCCCCTTCGTTTTCTTCAACCAGATCAAAGCGCACCACGCGGCGCTGGCTCTGGTCACCGAGCAAAAGTTTTTCCAGCACGAACACCAGCGTCAGCAGCCCGCCGATCGGGATCGGCATATAGGTGATGCCCACGCGCAGGGTGGGGATCGCACTCATGAACTGGTTCCAGGTGGACAGGCACAGCTTGCTGCCCCAGACGGTCATGAACAGGCAGATGGTGGCCATCAGCAGTTGCGTGATAACGCCGACGATTTGCCGTTGGCGCGCTGGCAGGCGGTCAGTAACTACGGCCACCGCCATATGCGCGCCGGCACGGTAACTGGCCGCCGCGCCGACAAAAGTGAACACCAGCATCAGCAGGATGGCGGTGGGCTCCGGCCAGCTTGCGCCGGTGCCGAGGATGTAGCGGGCGAAGATGCCCCAGGGGATGATCAGCGCGACCCCGAGCACCGAGAGGCCGGCGACCCAGATGCAGGTCATGTAAATGCGGTCGTTGATGCGCAGCACTAAATTCTTCATGGCGTTCACCGTAACCGGGCGCGTCGATGCCGACCGCGCCGGGCCTGACTAAAGGGAAGGGTGATTACTCGACCGCGTCGATGCGCTTGATGATGTCGGCGTAAGCCGCACCGTACTTGGTGCGAACCGCTGCGGTGGCGTCATAGAAGGGTTTTTTGTCGACGGTGATGAACTCGACGCCGGCCTTCTTGAGCTTTTCCTCGCTGCTGGCGGACTTGGCGTCCCACAGCGCGCGCTCATCGGCCTGGGCGGCCTTGGCGGCTTTTTTCACCAGGTCTTGCTGGGCGGGCGTGAGTTTGTTCCAGGTGATCTTCGACATCACGATGGGTTCGGGCAGGATCAGGTGCTCGGTGAGGGTGTAGAACTTGGCGTTCTGGAAGTGGTTGTGCTCCAGCATCGTCGGCGGGTTGTTTTCCGCGCCGTCGATCACGCCGGTCTGCAAGGCACTGAAGATTTCGCCGGTGTCCATGGCAATGCCGTTGGCGCCCATCGCGTTGAAGGCTTCGATGAAGATCGGGTTGCCCTGTACACGAATTTTCATGCCCTTGAGGTCTTCGATCTTGCGCACCGGCTTCTTGGTGTAGAGGTTGCGCGTGCCACCGTCCATCCAGGCCAGGGCCACCAGGCCGAACTCGGAGTCGGTGATTTTGGCGAGGATTTCATCGCCGATCTCGCCGTCGATGATTTTGCGCATATGCGCCTGGTCGCGGAACACGAACGGCAAGTTGAACACGTTCACGTCCGGCACCACTGGCCCGACGATGCCGAGGCTGACGCGGGTCATCTGCACCGCACCGACCTGGGCCTGTTCTACCACTTCTTTTTCGGAACCCAGCACACCGCCCGGGAAGTATTTGAAGGTCAGTTCGCCGTTACTTGCCTGAGTCAGGGCCTTGCCCATGTTCTGTTCAGCGACGACGGTGGGGTAGCCGGCGGGATGGATGTCGGCGAATTTGATTTCCAGCGCGTGGGCGGCGGTACTGAGGGTAAAGAATGCAGCGGCGAGCAAAGTGCGTTTGAAGTCCATGGGGTGTCACTCCTGTCTTATTGTTGTTGTATTCAAGGCACAGCGATGCAGCTAGAGGGTGAACGTGGGCTCCGGCAATCCGCTGACGCCGGGGTTGAGGGCAAACACGCCGCCCGCGACCGACTGCTCACTGTGGTCATCACGAATCGAGGTGACGAACAAGGTGTCCAGCCGGCTGCCGCCGAAGGCGCACATGGTGGGTTTTTTGACCGGCACGCTGAGGGAGCGGTCCAGACGGCCATCCGGGGTGAAGCGGTGAACCAGCCCCGCGTCGTTGGCGCAGATCCAGTAGCAACCCTCGGCGTCGACTGCCGCGCCATCGGGGCGCCCGAGGAATTGATGCATGTCGACAAATACCCGGCGGTTGGATGGCGTGCCGGTGTCGATGTCGTAATCGAACGCCCAGACCTGCTGCACCAGCGGGTGTGAATCCGAGGCGTACATCGTGCGGCCGTCCGGGCTGAACGCCAGGCCATTGAGGGTGATGAACCCGTTCAGTTGCGCATGCGGCGCGGCGCCTGACGCATAGCGGTACAGGGTGCCTTCGGCCGCATTCAGGCCCATGTTCAGCACCATGCTGCCAGCCCAGAAACGGCCCTGGCGATCGCAGCGGCCATCGTTGAGGCGCATGTCCGGGCGTGGGTGCTCGATGCTCGCCAGAGGCGTGGTGTCGAGGCTGCCGTCGTTATGCGGGGTGAGTTGGAAAAACCCGCTTTCCATGCCCGCGAGCCAATTGCCCGCGTCGGTGCGGGCAATACAGGCGAGCATCTGCGGGGCTTTCCAGGCGGCGACGTGGCCGGTGGCGGCGTCCCAGCGTTGCAGGCCACCGTTGGGGATGTCCACCCAGTACAGCGCGTTTTCCTGCGGCACCCACACTGGGCATTCACCCACGGCATTGCGGGCGTCGACGATCAGTTCAGCGGTCATGGCAACTCATTCCCTTGGGTTGATGTACGTTCAGTCACCAAACGGCCCCGCCGCGCAGAACGCGCCGCCCTGGTAGACCGCGGCCGGGTCATCGGCGGCCACTGGCGGCTGGGTTTCGACCTTGGTGCGGAACACCTCGGAGCTGTCCTTGGGCACAAAACCCAGGTGCGCGGCGTAGCGGTTGTCCCACCAGGTGTCGAGGTTATCCGACATGCCGTAGACCACGGTGTGGCCGACATTGGGCGTGTACAGCGCGCGCTCGAGCAGTTGGGTCAGGTCATCGAAACTCAACCAGGTGTGCATCATCCTGCGGTTCTGGGGTTCCGGGAACGAGGAGCCGATGCGGATGCTCACGGTCTCGATGCCGTAGCGGTCGAAGTAGAAGCTGGCCATGTCTTCGCCGTAGGATTTGGATAAGCCGTAGTAGCTGTCCGGGCGACGTGGGGAGTGGGCGTCGATGTGTTCGTCTTGCTTGTAAAAGCCGATCACATGGTTGGAGCTGGCGAAGATCACGCGTTTCACGCCATGGCGGCGGGCGGCTTCGTAGATATGGAAAACACCGCTGATGTTTGCGCCCAGCACTTCTTCGAAAGAGCGCTCCACCGACACACCGCCGAAGTGCAGGATGGCATCGACGCCTTCCACCAGTTGGTGCACAGCCTGTTTGTCGGCCAGGTCACAGGGTTGCACTTCTTCGAACTCACCGGCCGCCGGGGCCATGTTGGCGATGTCCGACAGGCGCAATACCTGGGCATAAGGCCGCATGCGTTCGCGCAAGACTTTGCCCAGGCCGCCGGCAGCACCGGTAAGCAGCAGGCGGTTGAAGGGAGCAGGCGTGGTGGTGGTCATGGGAATTCCATTGTTGTTGTAGGTTGTCGTATGACTTGGCGGAAGTATCGTTTTGGACTCCCTGGGTTGTCAACGCCCTTGCAGGCAAGTGATGCTCAAAAGGTGGGAGCTGGCTTGCCTGCGATTGCGGTCGGCTAACTGACATTTCTTTTGCTGATCCTGCGCTATCGCAGGCAAGCCAGCTCCCACACAAGCGGGCTGCTACACATGTCAGTGCCTGCAGGGAGCGCGTTACAGCAACGAGATCGGGTAGCTGACAAAGATCCGATTCTCATCAAACTCGTTGTTGCTGAAATCCCGACGCATGGTCGAGTTGCGCCAGCGCACATTCAAATCCTTCAGTGTGCCGCTCTGCACCGTGTAGGCCAGCTCCGACTCGCGGCCCCATTCCTTGCCGTCGGTGATGGCGCCAGTGTGTACGTTATTGCCGCTGATATACCGGTTCATCATGGTCAGCCCCGGAATGCCGAGTACCACGAAGTTGAAGTCATGGCGTATCTGCCAGGATTTTTCCTTGGCATTGTCGTAGCTGGCGTTGTAGCTATCGTTGGCCAGGGTGCCGCCGCTGGTGCCGTTGACCCTCATCCACAGGCTGTCGCCGGTGAGTTTTTGCAGGCCGACATAGAAGGCGTTGCCTTTGTATTTGGCCGAGAGCAGGGCGGAGTAGGTTTTGTTATCGAGGTTGCCGGCCAGGGCGCTGCCGTCCTCCTTGCCATTAAAGAACCCCAGGTTGGCGCCAAACGTCCAGTCGCCGACCGGCTGGCTGTGGGTCAGGTTCAGGTATTGCTGCTGGTAGATGTCGGTGAGTTCGGCGTACCACACGCCGACCTGGGTGCGTTTGTCGTTGAAGGTGTATTCGCCGCCGCCGAAGTTGAAACGGTCCGAGGTGAACGCGGCTTTGCCGTTCATGAACATGTCTTCCATGCTCCCATCGTTGCGTGGGCTATTGCCGCGAAATTGCCCGCCGTAGAGCGTCAGCCCGGCGATTTCATTGGAGGTTACCTGGCCGCCACGAAAGGTCTGCGGCAAGGAGCGGCCGTCGTCCGAGCGCAGGATCGGCAGCACGGGCATCCATTCGCCAACTTTCAGTTCGGTTTTGGACAGCCGGGTTTTCAGTGCCACGCCCAGGCGTCCGAAATTGTCGGCAGGGCGGCCATCTCTGTCGAGCGGCAACAGTTGGGTGCCGCCGGTGCCTTTACCGCCATCGAGCTTCTGAGAATACAGGCCGAGTACGTCAATCCCGAAGCCCACGGTGCCTTGGGTAAAGCCGGATTTGGCGTCGAGAATGAAGTTCTGCGTCCATTCTTCGGCCTTGGCCTGTGGGTACGTGGGGTTGGTGAAATTGCGATTGAAGTAGGCATTGCGCAGGTTGAGCGTGGCTTTGGCATCGTCGATAAAACCTTCTGCCTGGGCGCTGAGGGGCAGGGCGAGTGCCAGGCTGCTGAGGCTGATAAGACCGAGACGCGAGGAGGAATTGCGGGCGAATTGAGGCACAGTGAAGCTCCCTTCCATTTTGTTGTTTTTATTATTTGTTATACGTTGTCGTACAACATTGCGAGGGATATTTGCGGGGTTTTCGGGGGCTGTCAAGCAGAAGTTATACGATGACCAAGTGCGCATCGATGAAAAGCGGGCACGGTCCATGTGGGAGCTGGCTTGCCTGCGATGGCATCGACGCGGTGTAACTGTGGGGCCGCGGTGTCTGCATCGCAGGCAAGCCTGCTCCCACAGAGATCTTCAGCCGGCCATCACCATCGGTGGCAAGGTGCCCAGCAGGGACACCGCGGCTACTGCTGCAATACCCAGCAACCATTCGAGCATCACACTGGCTTTCAAACTGCCCACTCGCTCCTCACAGCGCTCGATACGCAACCGGTTCAACAGCGCCAGCGCCAACATACCCAGCACAAGCAGCACCTTGATCAACAGAATCAGCGCAAACCCGTTAAACAGCGGCGTGGGCCACAGCTGCCCGGTCAGCACGCGAACATTGATCAAACCCGTTACCAGCAAACCGGCAACCAGGCCATAACCCACGCCGCTGAAGCGCTTGAGGATCGGCTCCAGCGCAGGCTTTGGCGACAGCCGCAGAATCAGCACCAGCAGCAACAACCCGCCCAGCCAGGCGCCGACGCACACCAGGTGCACCACTTGATTGAGGATCAGCAATTGGCCGCTCAGCCCATTGAGCATGGCGCCATGGCCGACCGGTGCCAGCGTCGCCAGCAGCAGTGCGGTCAACGGCAGGCGCAAGGCCGGCCGGGGTTTGAGCAACACCACTACCAGCAGCAGGTTCAGCAACAGATGCCAGACCCACACCTGGCCGAAAAAGGTTTTGCCCAGCACCAACTGCACGGTGGCCGGTTGCAGCGCCGCGTCCCAGCTGCCCGCCATGCTGGCGGTGATCAACAGCAGCCAGGCCACGCCGGAGAACAACCCCAGCCAGGCCAGGGCGCGGGTGATGCGCAGCAGTTGCCGGTCGAGTGCCGGTTGCACTTCGTTGCCCAGCAGCCAGGGCCTGAAGGCACAGGCCCCGAACATCAACAGCACGACGATGAAATGCACGAAGCGGCACAGCACCAGCAGGGTTGCCATGGGTTATTGGCCGACCTTGAAGCTGTATTCACCGTTGCTCTTGTGGGTGTCGACCGAGACGGCGTTCCACACCACTTTGTAGTTGCCGGCGGCCAGCGGCGCGGCGGGTGTGACCACCAGGGTTTTCTTGTCGGCGTCCGGGGTTTCCAGGCCTTTGATGGCGAGTTCGGTGCCGTCTTTGCTCAGGGACACTTTGGTGAAGGTGGCCTCGACGCCTTCGCTGAAGGTCAGGCGCAGGTCGGCGGGCGCAGCAACCGTGCTGTCTGCCGCCGGTGTCGAACTTTTGAGATGGGCGTGGGCAAATGCCGCAGAGGCGCCCAGCAGGGAAGCGAGCAGGGTGACAGTGGTGAGGGCTTTCTTGATCAGCATTGTTCAGTACCTTCAAGTGAGTGAGTCGGTAATGCCATGTGCAACAAGGGAAAGGGTTTGCCTTCGCCATCCAGCGGCGAGCGCGCGACCTGGATAAAACCATAATGCAGATAGAAACCCACAGCCTGCGGGTTTTGTTCGTTGACGTCCACGGTCAGCGTGTCATGACGGGCGCGGGCGTGGTCGAGCAATTGGCGGCCGACGCCCTGGCCGCGGCGCTCGGGGTCGATAAACAGCATTTCGACGTTATGCCCGCCAGTGCCGATAAAACCGGCGATACCGTGGTGGTCTTCATACACCCACACGTCGAGGGCCGGCATTGGCAGGTAGGCGTCGCGCACCAGCGGCAGCAAACGCTGGATGTCGTCCTCGGGGAGGAAGTCATGGGTGGCTCGCACCGAGCGCTCCCACAGTGCGCCCAGCACCGGGTCGTCGGCGGCCACGCGAGGTCGAATAGTCATTGCAATGATCCTTCAAGTGGACCGCGATCCTAACCAATCCGTTTTTGGCGGGAAAGGTTCGCGTAGGAAGTTTCATCACTCGGCGGCCAACCGCAGCCTTTTTATCCTGTACATATCGCTGTCTGCGTGGCTGAGCAGGGTATCGGCGTCTGCACCGTCGGCCGGATAAAACGCCACGCCCACACTGCACGACGGCATCTTGACCGAGCCAAACTCAGCGCCCAGCGGCTCGGCCATGGCCGCGAGAATTTGCGCGACTTTGGCGCTAACCGTTTCGTGTGACTGCACATCGGTCAGCAACACCGTGAATTCGTCGCCGCCCATGCGCGCCACCAGGTCGCTGTCACGCACGCAGCGTTCCAGCCGCCGTGCAATCACGCAGAGCACGCGATCGCCCACCGCGTGGCCATGCACATCGTTGATGCCCTTGAAGTCATTGACGTCCAGAAACAGCAACGCCAGCCGGGTGTTATGACGCTGTGCGGTGTGCAGGGCCGACGCCAGGCCATCGTTGAACAACGAGCGGTTGGTGAGCGCCGTCAGCGGGTCATGGTGGGCGAGGAAGCGCAGTTCCTCCTCGGCCTGGGTGAGCGCCGTCACGTCGCGCGCCACGCCGATGCGCGCGCCGACTTCTTCGGACCAGAACGCTGCCCACAGGATGTGCACCACGCTGCCATCCTTGCGCAGATAACGGTTGCGAAAATCCACATGGGGCCGGCCATTCATGACCCGCACAATCGAAGCCCGCGTGCGTGCCAGGTCTTCGGGGTGCATGTAGTCGGTAATGGGGGTGCCGGTCAGTTCGTCGGCGCGGTAACCGAGCAGGGCTTCGCAGGCATCGCTGACAAACACGATCAGGTTGTCACTGTCGACCACGAAGACCGTGTCCAGCATCAGGTGGATCAATTTCGGGTAGAGGGCGTGCAGGTCAACGGCCATAGGTCAGGGGTGTCCGGTTCAGATGCGCCGATCATAGCTCGATCACGCAGGCTGACGCCTTGGAATACTGCGGGCTTTGAAGCGCTGGCGCCGATCTGGCGATCAATGGCGTGTAGCCTAATGAGGCGGTTCATGATGTGATGGTTGAAAATGAATTGTATTTAAAAGTGACTGGGGCTCCATCATCCATGGGCAATCACAAGATCGGTATCCGGCGCAGCAACGTCGAGAAAATCCTGCTGGCGGCAGAGAAAGTCTTTGCCGAGAAGGGCTATGGCAGCACCGCCATGGCCGATATTGCCGAAGAAGTGCAACTGCCGCGCTCCAACCTGCATTACTACTTCAGCACCAAAAGCGAGCTGTACAGCGCCGTGCTGTTTGACCTGCTGGACCTGTGGAAGCAAGACGCCCTGAGCTTTGAAACCTTCGATGACCCGCGCGTGGTGCTCAGCAGTTACATCCGCGCCAAGATGCAGCGCTCACGCACGCGGCCGCATGGTTCGAAAGTCTGGGCGAATGAAATCATCCACGGCGCGCCGACCCTCGGCGAGGCGCTGGATGAAAGCCTGTACGACTGGGCCAAGATGAAAGAGGCGAAAATTCGTCAGTGGGTGGAGGACAAACGCATCCTGCCAGTGGAGCCGTCAAGCCTGTTGTATATGATTTGGGCCTCGACCCAGCACTATGCGGACTTTGATCACCAGGTGAAGATCTTGAATGATCACCAGCCGTTGTCGGACAGGCAGTTCGAGAAGGCAATCCAGACGGTGACCAGTGTGATTTTGCGTGGGATTGGCTTGGAGCCTTGATGATCGTTCCCACGCTCTGCGTGGGAATGCCTCACTGGACGCTCTGCGTCCGCTCTTGGGACGCGGAGCGTCCCTGGCTGCATTCCCACGCGGAGCGTGGGAACGATCATTTCAAAAGGTAACTTACACAGCCTCGCGGTAAGGGTTACGCGGATCCTGCGTCCAGTTCAAAAACGGCTTGCCCGTTTCTATCGGCACCATCTCGATGCAATCGGCCACCGGGCAAGTGATCTGGCACAAATTGCAGCCAACACACTCATCATCGATCACCTCGTATTTGTGCGTGCCGTCCGCCTGCTTCAAGCTGGCAATCGCCTGGTGTGACGTGTCCTCGCAGGCAATATGGCAACGCCCGCAGCCGATACACGCCTCCTGATCGATCTTGGCAATTACCTGATAGTTGATGTCCAGGTACTTCCAATCCGTGGTATTGCCCACCGCCCGCCCGGAAAACGCCTGCAGGCTGGCGTAACCCTGGCTGTCCATCCACCGCGACAGCCCGTCCTTCATCTCTTCCACAATCCGAAACCCATGCAGCATCGCCGCCGTGCACACCTGCACCGCGCCACAGCCCAGTGCGACAAATTCCGCCGCGTCACGCCAGTTGCCAATGCCACCGATGCCGCAGATCGGCAGGCCCTGGGTCTGTGGGTCGCGGGCGATTTCAGCCACCATGTTCAACGCAATCGGCTTGACCGCCGAGCCGCAATAACCGCCATGGGTACTTTGCGTGCCGACCACCGGCAGGGCGACCATGCGCTCCAGGTCCACACTGGTGATGGAGTTGATGGTGTTGATCAGCGACACCGCATCCGCGCCGCCGCGATACGCCGCGCGCGCCGCCACGCGGATGTCGGTGATGTTCGGCGTGAGCTTGACGATCACCGGCAGCGAGCAGTAGGTCTTGCACCAGCGCGTCACCTGTTCTACATACTCCGGCACCTGGCCGACCGCTGCGCCCATGCCACGCTCGGGCATGCCGTGGGGGCAGCCGAAGTTCAGCTCGATGCCATCGCAACCGGTGGCCTCCACCAACGGCAGGATGTTTTTCCAGGATTCTTCAACACACGGCACCATCAGCGACACGATCAGGGCGCGGTCGGGCCAATCCTTTTTCACCTGGGTGATTTCCTTGAGATTGATCTCCAGGGAGCGGTCGGTGATCAACTCGATATTGTTGATGCCCAGTACCTCGCGGTTGGCGCCATAGTGCGCCGAGTAACGGGAAGATACGTTGACCGCCGCCGGGTCTTCACCGAGGGTTTTCCACACCACGCCGCCCCAGCCGGCTTCGAAGGCGCGGACCACGTTGTAGGCCTTGTCGGTGGGCGGCGCGGAGGCCAGCCAGAACGGGTTGGGGGCTTTGATACCGGCAAATACAATCGAGAGATCGGCCATTACGCAGCCTCCACGTTCAGCATGAGTTGGGCGTGCATGGCTTCGGCGGCCAGCTTGCCGTGTTGCACCGCCTGCACGGTGAGGTCCTGGCCGAGGCTGACGCAATCGCCACCGGCATAGACGCCTGGAATGCTGGTTTGCAGCTGTTCGTCGACGAAGATGCGTTCGCCCACGCGGTGCAGTTGCTGAGCCAACGGGTCGTGCAGCGCCTCGTTGTCAAAACCCTGGCCGATGGCTTTGAAGATCGCGTCGCAGGCCAGTTCAAAGGTCTCGCCAGTGGGGAGCAGGCGACCGTTCTCCATGTGCGTGCGCAAAAAACGCATGCCGCGCACACGGCCTTGATCATCCAGCAACACTTCATCCGGTTGAGCCCAGGTCAGCAGCCGTACCTGATTGGCCTTGGCAATCTCTTGTTCATGGTGAGTGGCGCCCATGTCGGCCAAGCCACGGCGGTACACCAGGTTGACATCGCGGGCGCCCAGGCGGGCCATTTGCACGGCCATGTCGATGGCGGTATTGCCGGCGCCGAGCACGATGCAGCGGTCGGCCAGCGGCAGTTGGCTCAAGTCATCGGCCTGGCGCAGTTCGCGGATATAGTCGGTGGCGGCGAGCAGGCCGGGCGCATCTTCATGGGGCAAGCCCAGCTGTTTGCTGGCGGCAAGGCCGAGGCCCAAGAATACCGAATCGAATTGCTGATGCAGTTCGCTCAACGTCAGGTTGCTACCCAGGCGCTGGCCGTGACGGATCTCGATGCCGCCGATCTGCAACAGGAAATCCAGCTCCTTTTGGGCAAAATCATCCACCAGCTTGTATTTGGCGATCCCGTATTCGTTCAGGCCGCCAGCTTTTTCCCGTGCTTCGAAAATCACCACGTCATGGCCATGCAGGGCCGCGCGGTGTGCGCAGGCCAGGCCCGCAGGCCCGGCGCCGACCACGGCGATGCGTTTGCCGGTCGGTGCAGCGCGCTGGAACGGGTGTTCGCGAAAGTGCGCGTTGTCGATGGCGTAGCGCTGCAACAGGCCGATCAGCACCGGCGCGCATTCTTCGGCGTTATTACGCACGCAGGCTTGCTGGCACAGAATCTCGGTGGGGCACACGCGGGCGCAGCTGCCGCCGAGGATATTGGCCGAGAGGATTTTCTGCGCGGCGCCCTGCACGTTCTCGGTGTGGATATTGCGGATGAACGACGGGATGTCGATTTCGCTGGGGCACGCATTCACGCAAGGCGCGTCGTAGCAATACAGGCATCGCGAGGCTTCCAGTTGCGCCTGGCGGGCGTTGAGGGGTGGCGCCAGGTCGGTGAAGTGGCTGGCGAGTGTCGGCCCATCTTCATGGGGATGGGGGAGGTGGGTCAGGGTCTGGATCACGGTTTTGGCCTCACGGTTTTTTTGGGATTGCCTCTGGCGGGCATTTTTGTTGCCTGTACCGGCCTCATCGCAGGCAAGCCAGCTCCCACATTTGAATGTGTTCGCACATCAACATGTGGGAGCTGGCTTGCCTGCGATAGCGGTCTCAGCGCTTTACAGCAGTGGGCCTGGAATGCTCAGCCCGCTTGCTCAACTGCTCAAACACTGTCGGGTACGCCGGCCGTTCCACATACCGCCCGGCACCGCGCT
This sequence comes from Pseudomonas sp. PA-5-4B, assembly GCF_021606215.1. NCBI lineage: Bacteria > Pseudomonadati > Pseudomonadota > Gammaproteobacteria > Pseudomonadales > Pseudomonadaceae > Pseudomonas > Pseudomonas sp. PA-5-4B. The sequence continues at coordinate 16,895 of NZ_WKDB01000041.1, forward strand.
CGGCGCGCAAATCACCATCGGCCCATACCAGCTTGCCCTGGCTGATGGTGTGGCTCGGCACGCCGCGCACGGTCTTGCCTTCGAAGATGTTGAAGTCGACTTTCTGATGGTGGGTCTTGGCCGAAATCGTGCGCGTGCCCTCGGGGTCCCACAGCACCAGGTCTGCATCGGCACCCACGCGGATCGCGCCTTTGCGCGGGTAGAGATTGAAGATCTTCGCGGTGTTGGTCGACGTCAGCGCGACGAACTCCTGCATCGACAACCGCCCGGTGTTCACGCCCTCGTGCCACAGCAGTGCCATGCGGTCTTCGATACCGGCGGTGCCGTTGGGGATCTTGCTGAAGTCATCACGGCCGGCAGCTTTTTGCTCGGCGCAGAAGCAGCAGTGGTCGGTGGCGGTGGTGTGCAGGTTGCCGGACTGCAAGCCGTGCCAGAGTGCTTCCTGATGCCCTCGCGGGCGGAACGGCGGGCTCATCACATAGCCTGCGGCGGTTTGCCAGTCGGGGTGCTGGTACACGCTGTCATCCAGCAGCAAGTGCCCGGCGAGCACTTCGCCGTAGACCGGCTGGCCTTTGCCACGGGCGTAGGTGATTTCATCCAGTGCCTCCTGGGTCGACACATGGACCAGGTACAACGGCGTGCCGATGGTCTCGGCGATGCGAATGGCGCGGCTGGCGGCCTCACCTTCCACCTGGGACGGACGCGACAGTGGATGCGCTTCCGGCCCGGTAATGCCCTGGGCCATCAACTTGCGTTGCAGGTGATACACCAGCTCACCGTTCTCTGCGTGCACCGTCGGCACCGCGCCCAGTTCCAGGCAGCGTTCGAAGCTGGCGACCAAGGTGTCATCCGCCGCCATGATTGCGTTCTTGTAGGCCATGAAGTGCTTGAAGCTGTTGATGCCATGGTGGCTGACCAACTCGGCCATCTCCTCGCGCACCTGCTCGCTCCACCAGGTGATCGCCACGTGAAAACCGTAGTCGGAGGCGGATTTTTCCGCCCAGCCGCGCCACTGGTGAAAAGCCTCCATCAGCGATTGCTGCGGGTTTGGAATCACGAAGTCGATGATCGAGGTGGTGCCACCTGCCAGACCCGCCGCCGTGCCACTGAAAAAGTCTTCACTGGCCACAGTGCCCATGAAGGGCAGTTGCATGTGCGTATGCGGGTCGATGCCGCCGGGCATCAAGTATTGGCCGCTGCCATCGAGTGTTTCAGTGCCGGCGGGCACCTCCAGATTAGTGCCAATAGCGCGAATTAGACCGCCTGCGCATAACACATCGGCGCGGTAACTTTCATCATGGGTAATAACGGTGGCGCCACGGATCAACAGCGACATGTCGAGTTCCTCACAGGCTTGACCGGCTTGTGCCAGTTCTAAGTGTTGTAATGCTGCTTGCCGATGCAGGGTTTAATCCTGTCATCGGTGACAGGAATAGAAACTAGCCCGAGTTTTTCGAATGGGCAAGAAGATTTTTTATAAGTATATATCGTAATTAAATTATTGATTTATAAGGATAAAAACTAAAAATCACCAAAATGTAGCGCCCCTTCACCATTTTGACGCACTTGACAGGTTCTTGAATTGAGCAACATTTCTTATTGCAAATCAGGCGCTTGAGACATGCCGCTTGACGGCGTGGGTAAATAAAAATAATTGTGTTGCACCAGATTGAGTCCTGACAGTTCGGGCAACTTTCGCGTTATTTAGCCTGAGTAAGGCGACAAGTACCCAGGGCACAATCGGAAAGCTGATAAACATCAGCGAGTTATATAAGCGGTGCGGGTTCAGATGCGGTTGTCGGCACGGATTTTGAGTGCAGTGGCGGCTGGCCGAGCCCGTGATGTCATGTTGTTTACGAGGTACTCCGGCCATCCGGCGCCACGCGCTGGATGAGCAACAATAATTTTAAAAAAAACCGTGGAGCGGCCATGCAACAGAACAGATCGCAAGTCATTGAACGCAACGGCCTGTATGAACTCGACGCCGGCCCCGACGTCCTCGACAGCCCGCGCTACAACCACGACATGGCACCGACCAAGGTGCATGAACGCACCTGGAACAAGTGGCACATCACTGCGCTGTGGGTCGGTATGTCGATCTGCGTGCCGACCTACACCCTGGGCGGGGTGCTCACCGCCTATTTCGGACTGTCGGTGGGCGAGGCGCTGATCGCGATTTTGCTCGCCAACATCGTGGTGCTGATCCCGCTGACCCTTAACGCCTTCCCGGGTACCAAGTACGGCATTCCGTTTCCGGTGCTGTTGCGTTCGTCCTTCGGCATCCTCGGCTCCAACGTGCCGTGCCTGATTCGCGCGCTGGTGGCCTGTGGCTGGTTTGGCATCCAGACGATGTTCGGCGGGCTGGCGATTCACCTGTTCCTGGGCTCGATTTTCGAAGGCTGGAAGTCCCTTGGTGGCACCGGTGAAGTGATCGGCTTCATGATTTTCTGGACCCTGAACCTGTGGGTGGTGCTGCGCGGCGCCGAGTCGATCAAGCGCCTGGAAACCTTGTCGGCGCCGCTGCTGGTGGCGGTGGGAATAGGCTTGCTGGTGTGGGCGATGCCGAATGTGTCGCTGAGTGAACTGATGGCGATTCCACCCAAGCGCCCCGAAGGCGCAAGCCTCACCGGTTACTTCATGGCCGGGCTGACAGCCATGGTCGGGTTCTGGGCCACCTTGTCGCTGAACATTCCCGACTTCAGCCGCTACGCCAAAAGCCAGAAGGACCAGATTCTCGGGCAGATTTTCGGCCTGCCGCTGACCATGTTCCTGTTCGCCGCCCTCGGCGTGATCATGACCGCGGCGTCGGTGAAGCTGGTGGGCGTCAGCGTCTCCGATCCCGTCACCCTGATCGGGCACATTCAGAGTCCGGTGTGGGTGGCCATCGCCATGGCGCTGATCATCATCGCCACCTTGTCCACCAACACCGCCGCGAACATCGTCTCGCCCACCAACGACTTCCAGAACATCGCGCCCAAGCTGATCAACCGCACCACGGCGGTGATTCTTACCGGCCTGGTCGGGCTCGCGTTGATGGCCCACGAACTGCTGAAAAAACTCGGGCTGATCGTCTCGAATGTGAGCCTGGAAACCGTGTATTCCAACTGGTTGCTGGGCTACTCCAGCCTGCTCGGCCCGATCGCCGGGATCATGGTGGTGGACTATTTCATCACGCGCAAACAGCAGTTGGACCTGGCCGGTTTGTACCGCGATGACGTGTACCCGGCGTGGAACTGGAGCGGCTTTGTTGCCTTCGGCGTGCCGGTGGTGCTGACCTTGCTGTCGCTGGGCAGTGATGCGTTCAGTTGGTTTTACAGCTACGGCTGGTTCACCGGCTCGGCGTTGGGTGGGGTGCTGTATTACGGCCTGAATGCCAAGCGTGGCATCAGACCGGTCGCCGCCAAATCACCTGTGTAAATACAGCTAATGTGGGAGCTGGCTTGTCGAGTCGTCGCACCGCTGCGATTGCATCACCACGGTTCGGCGGGAATACCGAGTCGCCTGTATCGCAGGCAAGCCAGCTCCCACACAAGCCAGCTCCCACACAAGCTCGGTTCACATTGGATCGAGTTAAATCATAAGAAACACAGCCTGAGGAGATCCCCATGAACGCTGCCCTGGACGTTCTGCAATCGACCCATCAGCACATCAACCGCGACCGCCTGTGGCAGTCGCTGATGGACCTGGCCAAACTTGGCGCCACGCCCAAGGGCGGTGTTTGTCGCCTGGCCCTTACCGATCTCGACCGCAAGGCCCGCGACCTGTTTGTGCAGTGGTGCGAAGCAGCCGGTTGCACCGTGACCATCGATGGCATCGGCAATATTTTCGCCCGACGCCCTGGCCGCAATCCCAACCTTCCACCGGTGATGACCGGCAGCCATATCGACACCCAGCCTACGGGCGGCAAGTTCGACGGCTGCTTCGGCGTGCTGGCGGGCGTGGAAGTGCTGCGCACTCTCAATGACCTCAAGATCGAAACCGAAGCGCCGCTGGAAGTGGTGGTGTGGACCAACGAAGAAGGCTCACGCTTCCCGCCGTGCATGATGGGCTCGGGCGTGTTTGCCGAGAAATTCAGTTTGGCTGATACCTTGGCCAAGGTTGATGTGGACGGCGTCAGCGTGGGCGATGCGTTGAATGCGATTGGCTATGCGGGCACGCGTGCTGTCAGTGGCCACAAGGTGGGCGCGTATTTCGAAGCGCATATCGAGCAAGGCCCGATTCTGGAGGACGAGAAGAAAACCATCGGCGTGGTGCTGGGGGCATTGGGGCAGAAGTGGTTCGACCTGAAATTGCGCGGTGTTGAGGCGCATGCAGGGCCGACGCCGATGCACCTGCGCAAGGATGCGCTTGTGGGCGCGGCCGCCGTGGTGGCGGCGGTGAATGCCGCGGCGTTGGGGCATCAACCCCATGCGTGCGGCACTGTCGGTTGCCTGCAAGCCTACCCAGGCTCACGCAACGTGATCCCCGGTGAAGTGCGCATGACGTTGGACTTGCGCCACCTGGAACCCGCGCGGCTGGATTCGATGATTGCGCAGGTGCGCAAGGTGATCGATGAGACCTGTGCCAAGCATGGGCTGACGTTCGAGCTGGAACCCACTGCTGACTTCCCGCCGTTGTACTTCGACAAAGGCTGCGTGGACGCGGTGCGCGATGCGGCGAACGGGTTGGGTTTGTCGAACATGGATATCGTCAGCGGGGCAGGGCACGACGCGATCTTTGTCGCTGAACTGGGCCCGGCGGGGATGATCTTCGTGCCATGTGAAGGAGGCATCAGCCATAACGAAATCGAGAATGCCGCACCGGATGATCTGGCGGCAGGGTGTGCCGTCTTGCTGCGGGCGATGGTGGCGGCGTCGGCGGCGATTGCCAGTGGGAAGCTTGCTGCCTGATAGGGGGCTATCGCAGTACAGGTATCTAAGCAACTTCTGTTGAATACAAAGTCTGTGGCAAGCGGGCTGTTGTGGCAGCTTTAAAAAGGTGGGTAGATACCTATGCTCATCGCAGGCAAGCCAGCTCCCACCTTTAGTCCCAGCTGTGCTTTGCAGATCGTTCCCACGCTCTGCGTGGGAATGCCGCTCTGGACGCTCTGCGTCCACCCTTAAAGTCGTGACGCGGAGCGTCACCGGCTGCATGCCCACGCGGAGCGTGGGGACGATCTACAGGGAGTCTCTAAGCAACTTCTGTTGAATACAAAGTCTGTGGCAAGCGGGCTGTTGTGGCGAGCAGGCTTGCCCTGCGTTGGGCTGCGCAGCAGCCCCAAAAAACAGACGCAGAGTTGCAGATCGTTCCCACGCTCTGCGTGGGAATGCCGCTCTGGACGCTCTGCGTCCGCCCTTAAAGTTGTGACGCGGAGCGTCACCGGCTGCATGCCCACGCGGAGCGTGGGGACGATCTACAGGGGAGTCTCAGGCGCCGGGTTGCCAGCCACCGCCGAGGGCCGTGACTAACCCTACACTCGCCTGCAATTGCCGCGTTTGCACCGCCTGCAAGGTCCGCTGCGCCTGCAACGCTGCCGTTTGCGCGGTCACCACATCCAGATAGCTCACGGCCCCGGCCTGATAGCTGTTCATCGCCAATGCCTGCGTATGCTGCGCCGCATCCGCTGCCGCTTGCTCATCCTGGGCTTCCTGCTGCAGGTCCCGCAATTGCGCCAGGTTATCTTCCACCTCACGCACCGCTTTGAGCACATGGCTACGGTACTGCGCCGACGCCTCTTCAAACTCGGCCTTGGCCTGCCGTTCATTGGCGCTCAGCCGCCCACCATCAAAGATCGGCAGATTCACCAACGGCCCCAGCGCCCAGTAGCGGTTGCCGGCAGACAGCAGGTTGCCAACCCCTTGGGTCTGCCCACCGATTAACCCGGTGAGACTGAAATCCGGATACCACGCCGCCTTGGCCACGCCAATATTGGCATTGGCCGCGAACACCCGCCGTTCCGCCGCCGCAATGTCCGGACGACGTTGCAGCAGGTGGCTCGGCAGTTGCGATGGGATGCCCGGAAGGGCAATCAATTGCCGGCTTGGCGGCAACGTGAAGTTGCTGGCTGCCACCCCCACCAATTCACCAATGGCGTGCTCGGTAAGGTTGCGTTGCCCGCGCACTTCATCCAGCTGGGCTTTGGCTTCGGCCAACTGGTTTTGCGCACGGGTCAGGTCGAGTTCGGAAGCAATCTGGCCTTCGTATCGGCTGCGCGTCAGTTGCAGCGCCTGGCTGAAATCCTCCAGCGAGCTATTGAGGATCCGACTCTGTGCATCCAGCCCATTGAGCTGCACATACAGGGTCGCCAATTGATGCTGCAGGCTCAGGCGCGCCACTGCCAGGTCATCCCCGGAGGCTTGTGCCTGCGCATCGCCCGCTGCGACCTGGTTGCGGATCTTGCCCCACAGGTCCAGGTCGTAGCTCAGCGAAAACGCTGCGGTATTGCTGTTGTACACCGATGGCTGCGTATCGCCACGCAGCGGCCGCGAATCCGATTGCCGCTGGCGCAATGGCTGCGCGCTGGCGGTGATTTGCGGGAACAGCCCGGCATGCAATTGGCTGGCATACGCCTGGGACGCATCAAAGTGCGCCAGTGCCGCCGCCAGGTCCGGGTTGGCCTTGAGCAGTTGCTGTTGCAGGTCATTGAGGTGCGAATCGTTGTAGAGCTTCCACCATTCGGGTGCCAGTTGGTCGGACGGTTGTGCGCTGTGCCACGGGCCATCGCTGGTCTGTTCGCGGTAGCCGGCCGGCAGGTCAACGGCGGGCACCTTGTAGGTGGGCGCCATCGAGCAACCCTGCAAGGCCAATAGTACCAACGCCGCTAGGGGGTTAAACCTTGCGCGCATGCGCACCTCCGGCTTGGGCAAGCTCTACCGGGTCGCCTTCGCGCAGGGCGTCGGGCGGGTTGTCGACCACGCGGTCGGCGGGTTTGAGGCCTTGGTCGATCACCAGGCGCTCGCCCAGGTCCAGGCCGATGTGGATGTCTTGCAGGTGCACATGGTTCTGCGCGTCCAGCACCGCCACTTGGGTGCCTTGGGCGCGGAAGATCAAGGCGCTGGCCGGGATGCTCACGCCGTGGGTGTCGGCCGGGATTGGCAGCGTGGCTTCGGCGTAGTCACCGGGCAGCAACTCGCCGTTGGGGTTGTCGGCGACGAACTGCGCAAGCAGGGTGCCGGAACGGCGGTCGATGGCGGTGGAGTCGCCGATCAGGCGCGCCTTGAAGTGCTCGCCAGGGTGCTCGGGTACGGTCAGCTCGGCCTCAAGCCCAGGGTGGATCACCGACGCGTAGTTCTGCGGCACCGGCACATACAGACGCAGTTGGTGAGTGTCGGCGATGTTGAACAGTTCCGGGTCGCTGTCGGTGTCGGCCTTGATCAACTGGCCGATATCGGTGTTGCGCGCGGTGATGGTGCCGGCGAACGGAGCGCGGATGGTCTTGTAGCTTTCCAGCGCCGACAGCCGCGCATAGTCGGCAGCGGCGGCCTCGGCGTTGGCTTTGGCGGCAGCGGCGTTGGAGGTTTTTTCATCCGCCTCCTGACGCGACACCGAATGGCTGGCGAGCAGGTTCTGCCAGCGTGTGGCGGTGGTTGCGGCCAGGCGTGCGTTGGCCTGTTCCTGGAGCAGGCGCGCGTGGGTTTGCGCCAGTTGCTGGTCGAGGTCCGGGCTGTCGATTTCAGCGAGGATTTGCCCGGCTTTCACCTGGCTGCCGATGTCGACTTTCCAGTCCTTCAAGTAACCGCTCACCCGCGCATGGATCGGCGCCTTGCTCCAGGCGTCGAGGTGCGCGGGCAGGCGCAGGGTATCGCCGGCCGCGTTCTGCTTGGGCTGGAACACCATCACCTGAGGGATGGCGGCGGTTTCGGTCCAGGCCGTAACCGCCTCTTCGTGGGTGGTGCGGGCGTGCAGGCCGTTGGCGACCAACAGGGCGGCCAAGGTGAGGCCGCCGACACCCAGGAGCATCAGACGCTTGCGCGAGGGTTTGTGATCAGACGACATGTGAAGTTTCTCCAGCAGCTGCGCGAGTAGGGTGACGACCGTGGACCAGGCTGAAGACCACGGGTACAAACAACAATGTGGCGATGGTGGCGAAGATCAAGCCACCGATAACGGCGCGGCCGAGCGGGGCGTTCTGCTCCTCGGAAATCGCCAACGGCAACATGCCGATGATCATCGCCAGGGCGGTCATGCATACCGGGCGGAAGCGCGTGTAACCGGCTTCCATGGCCGCCTTCAGCGCGTCGCCATGTTCGGCCAGGCGTTCACGGCAGAAGCTCACCACCAGGATCGAGTTGGCGGTGGCCACGCCCATACAGAGGATGGCGCCGGTGAGTGCCGGCACCGACAGCGAGGTGCCGCTGAGGAACAGCATCCACACAATCCCCGCCAGTGCGGCCGGCAGTGCAGTGATGATCACAAACGGGTCAGCCCACGACTGGAAGTTGACCACGATCAGCAGGTAGATCAGCACCACGGCGCCGAGCAAGCCGAAGCTCAACCCGCTGAACGCTTCATGCAGCGCATCGATCTGCCCGTGCAGGCTGATCACCGCGCCTTTGGGGCGCATGGAGGCGGTGTCATCCAGCACCTTTTGCACGTCACGGGCCACGCCGCCGAGGTCGCGGCCTTGCACGTTGGCATACAGGTCCAGGGTCGGCTCGATGTTGTAGTGGGTCACCACCGCCGGGCTTTGCACGCGAGAGATGCTCGCCACGCCGCCGAGGATTTGCGATTGCCCATCGGCACCGGTCACCGGCAAGGCTTCCAGTGACGGCAAGCTGTCGAGGCGGTATTGCGGGGTGGCGGCGACGATGGAGTACGACACGCCGTTGGCCGGGTTAAGCCAGAACGTCGGCGCCACCTGTGAGCTGCCGGCGAGCGAGGCAACCATGCTGTTGGTCACGTCACGCTCGGTGATGCCCAGGCCATTGGCACGCATACGGTCGACGTTCACTTGCAACGACGGGTAGCCGGTGGACTGCTGGATGCGCAGGTCGGCAATGCCCGGAATATGTTGCAGGCGGCGCTCCAGTTCGATGGCGTAGGCGCGGTTTTCCGCATCGCTGCGCCCGGAGATTTTCACGTCCAGCGGCGCCGGGGCACCGAAGTTGAGAATCTGGCTGCTGATGTCGGCAGGCAGGAACGCAAAGTGGCTGCCGGGGAAGCTTTGCGGCAAGGCTTCACGCAGTTTTTTCACGTAGTCGGCGGTCGGCGCGTGGTCCTTTTTCAAGCTGACCTGGATGTCGCCGTCCTGCGGGCCGATGGTGCCGCTGCTGCTGTAGGCCATGTCGATGCCGCTGAGCGGGATGCCGATGTTGTCGACGATGGTGTCGAGTTGCTCGGCCGGGATCACTTCGCGAATCCGCGCTTCAATGCGGTCGAACGCCGCCGCGCTTTCTTCAATACGCGTGCCCAATGGCAGGCGCACATGCAGGGCAAGCGCTCCGGCGTCGGTGGCCGGGAAGAAGTCCTGGCCCAGGCTCGGCAACAGCAGGAACGAGGCCAGCACGCAGGCCAGGAAACCGACGATAAAGCGCTTGCGTGCGCCCAGCGCCAAGGTCAGCAGGCCGTGGTAGGTGTCACGGATATTCGAGAAATGGCGTTCGAAACCCTGCTGGAAGTTCAGCACCGATTGCAGCACACGGTTGCGCGGTTTCTTGTGCTGTTCACCTTCGTGATGGTTGATGAATTCATCTTCCGGGTGATGCCCTGGCCCTTGTTCCGGCACATGCGGCTTGAGCAAAAACATCGCCAGGGTCGGCACCAGGGTTCGCGAGAGAATGAACGAGCTGGCCATGGCGAAAATCACCGCCAGCGCCATCGGCCGGAACAGGTAACCGGCGATGCCTTGCAGCAGGAACATCGGCACAAACACGATGCAGATACACAGCAGCGACACAAACGCCGGGCCGACGATCTGCGCGGCGCCGTCGAGGATCGCGGTCTTCACCGCCTTGCCTTGTTCCAGGTGCCAGTTGATGTTTTCGATGGTCACCGTGGCATCGTCGACCAGAATCCCCACCGCCAATGCGAGCCCGCCGAGGGTCATCACGTTGAGGGTTTGCCCGGTGGCCGCCAGCAATGCAATGGCCGACAACACCGCCAACGGAATCGAGGCGGCGATGATCAAGGTGGAGCGCCAGCTGCCGAGGAACAGCAGGATCATCGCACTGGTCAGCAGCGCCGCGATGATGCCTTCCTGGGCCACGCTACCCACCGATTGTTTGACGAACACCGAGGCGTCGCCCAGCAGTGAGGTCTTCAGCGACGGCGGCAGGGTTTCATTGATGCGCGGCAGCATCTGGCGGATGCCGTCGATGATCGACAGGGTAGAGATACTGCCGTTTTTCAACGCTGGCATCAGCACCGCGCGGTGGCCGTCGACGCGCACGATGTTGGTCTGCGGCGGCGAGCCGTCACGCACGTGGGCCACTTGGCCGATGGTGATGATTGCGCCGTCGACCGTCTTGATCGGCAGGTCGTTGAGCTCATCAATCGCCTTGGGGCTGTTGTTGAGCAGGATCGTGTATTCGTTGGGGCCGAGTTTGGCGGTGCCCACTGGAATGATCTGGTTTTGCAGTGCCAGGGCGTTGCCCACGTCCTGTGCCGACAAGCCTTTGGCGGCCAGCGCCTGCGGGTCGAGGTCGAGGGTGATCTGGCGTTGCTTGCCACCCATTGGCGTGGGCATGGCCAGGCCGGGCAGGGCGCTCAAGGGCAGGCGGATATTGTTCTGTACCAGGTCGCGGATCTTGGCTTCCGAGAGGCTGGGGCTGGAAAACGCCAGTTGCAGGATCGGCACCGTGGAGGCGCTGTAGTTGAGGATCAGCGGCGGCGTGATGCCCGGTGGCATCTGCTTGAGCACGGTCTGTGACACGGCCGTGACTTGGGCGTTGGCGGTGCGGATATCCACACCCGGTTGGAAGAAGATTTTGACGATGCCCATGCCGGGCAGCGATTGCGATTCGATGTGTTCGATGTCGTTGACAGTGGTGCTCAAGGAGCGTTCGTAGGTGTAGATCACCCGACCGGCCATGGCGTCCGGCGACAGGCCGTTGTACTGCCAAACCACAGCGACGACGGGGATGCCGATATCGGGAAAAACATCCGTGGGGGTTCGTAGGGCCGCCATCGGCCCGATGATGCAGATGAATATGGCCAACACGATAAACGTGTAGGGCTTTTGCAGTGCGGTCTTTACCAGCCCGAGCATGCGTGAACCTCCGAGGGAGCAGGATTGCAAACCCCGGCAGTCTTGCCCGACCCACCTAACACGTACCTTTCAGCCAGGTGAAGGAACATTTAGTTAACGGCTGAAGATCGTTTCATATGTATTCATTTGTTCTACATAGGGCAGCTCTCCAAGCTTGTAACCCATCGGCGGCGATACATTTGAATCGCCTTCAACGTTTTTACTGATGCCCTTTGGAGCCCTGCCATGTCATTCAAACCTCTGTTGTTGATCCCCGCGCTTGGTGTTGTTTTGTTGTTGTCAGCCTGCGCCGGCCCCATCCCTAAAGCTGACCCGAGCGAGGCATGGATTGGTCTGAAGGAAGAAGCGCCAAATGACCTGATGGCCGAGCGCGTCGACGGCCACCGCGTGGATGACGGTCGCTATTTTGAAGTGACGCCGGGGGGCCATCGTTTGGATGTGACACTGTTTGAAGAAGAGCCGGGCGACGACAACCAGCAAGACTGCCAGGGCCGGGTCGAGTACAAGAACTTCAAGGCGGGTGAGCACTACACGCTGGTGGAATCCAGCCTGGGCACTACCGTGCGTGCCGTGCTCAAGGACGGTCGCGGCAAGGAAGTGGCCGCGACTCAAGACTTCAGTTGCATGCCTGGCTAGGCGTGATGCACCGCGGCCTTGTGCGGCTTGGCGGGTGCAGCCGGTGTGACATGGGGGTGGTGATGCCGACGCGTTACGCGCATCACGCCCCACAGCATGGCGGCGGCTACTGACAGCCAACCGCAGACCAACAGGAAAATCGTTGTTGCAAGGCTCATTCTGGCCTCCTTTCGCCCCGCTGGGGGCACACACAGTCTTCTCAATGGACAGTCTAGCCAGCTGACGGTTGCGTGCTATTGACCAATGGTCGAATCGGTCCAACTTGTTGGCTATATCAGCAGCCTGTCGCTACTCCCTAAACGCGATTGGGCTATGATCTGGGCCCTTACCGGCCGTTGATCAAGAGAGTAAAAAATTGCGCTTACGCTCGAACGTTAAAACCTCCTTGCTGCTGGCGTGCGCCCTCGGGCTGGCGGCGTGTTCCGGGCACCCGTCGAAACTGGCGGGGTTGCCGGAGCGCGTTGAACTCACGGGTGTGCCGGCGTATCGCAGCGAGGCCTATCAGAGCGGTCCTTCAGCTTTAGCCAGCATGCTGTCGCAACAAGGCATTGTCATGACACCCGGCTTGCTGGACAAACCGCTGCACTTACCGGGTGGCGAGGCGAACCTTGAGCGCAATATGCAGGTGCTGGCGCGTGAATACGGGCTGATGGTGTACCCGCTGGACAGCCAGCTGACGGCCGTGCTGGCGCAAGTGGCGGCGGGTTACCCGGTGATGGCGCGGATCAACCCGAGCATGTGGTCGGGCACGCGTTATGTTGTGGTGGTGGGGTTCAATCAGCAGAAAAGCACCGTGCTGCTGCGCTCGGGCATGGACCGACGGCTGTTGATGAGCTTCAGTAATTTTGAGTCGGCGTGGAAGAGCGCGGGGCACTGGGCGATTTTGACCCAGCGCCCGAGCCAGTTGCCGGCGAATGTGGATGTGCAGCGCTGGCGCGATTCTGCCAATGCCACGGCGCAGGCCGGGCAGGAGCAGGCGGCTGCGCAGGCGCTCAAGGTATTGGCGGAAAGAAAGTAAAAACGCTGAAGGCTATAGCCTGTGGGAGCTGGCTTGCCTGCGATGCAGGCAACTCGGTTTATCTGTTGCACCGCGTTGATGCTATCGCAGGCAAGCCAGCTCCCACATTATTCAGCGGCGCACTTCAGCCGCGTTCGGGCGATTCTTCAGGTTCTTGTCGGCCTTGTAGCGCAAGGCCACGTCCGGCACCGAACCGCCGCGCCCCGTTTCGACCCAGTTGCGGATACGCGTGGCATCGGCAAAGTGGGTGAACTTGCCGAACGCATCGAGGATCACCAGCGACACCGGGCGGTTGCCCATGCTGGTCACCAGCACCAGGCAGTGGCCGGCCTGGTTGGTGAAGCCGGTCTTGGTCAGCTTGATATCCCAGTTGGCGCGGTTGATCAGGTGATCGGTGTTGGAGAAACCCAAGGTGTAGTTGGGCTTGCGGAACGCCACGGTCTTTTCCTTGGTGGTGCTCAGTTGGCTCAGCATCGGGTATTTACGCGCGGCGGCCAGCAGCTTGCTCAGGTCGCGGGCGGTGGACACGTTGTGAATCGACAGGCCGGTGGGCTCCACGTAGTGCGTGCTGGTCATGCCCAGTGCCTTGGCCTTGGCGTTCATCGCTGCAATAAACGCCGGGTAGCCGCCCGGGTAGTGGTGGGCCAGGCTGGCGGCGGCGCGGTTTTCCGAGGACATCAGGGCGATCAGCAGCATTTCCTTGCGCGGCATTTCGCTGCCGATTTTCACCCGGGAGAACACGCCTTTCATTTCTGGCGTGTCCTTGATGTTGATGTCGATGTACTCATCCATGTTCTGTTTGGCTTCGAGCACGATCAGGCCGGTCATCAGCTTGCTGACGGAGGCAATTGGCACCACCACGTCGGGGTTGCTGGAATAGATGACTTTGTTGGTCTGCAGGTCGACCAGGATGGCGCTGCCGGAAGCAATCTGCAGTTTTGAAGTATCACGCGGGGCGAGGGTGGTTTCGCTGGCGTGCGCGAAGGTGCCTGTAAATGCAAAAAATAGGCTGACAAGAGAGAGACGAATTTTCACGCGGGTGAACTCGCTAAAAAAGTAAGGAAAATGCCGTTCGAGAACGGTTTTTTGATAAATGCCGTTACATTTTAGGAGTATGGACGAAGAACTGTCGAATGTTCTTCTAGATCCAGACGAAAGTGCTTAAAAACTATGAAAAAAGGGTTTTTAGCCGTTCAATAAAAAGCCCTGCGATAAGGCAGGGCTTTTTCAGTACGGCAGGTTATTAGCCGTGCAGGCTTTCTGCGGCATACAGGGTGTTTTCCAGCAGGCACGCACGGGTCATCGGGCCGACACCGCCGGGTACCGGGGTGATCCAGCCGGCACGCGGCAGGGCGGTTTCGTACACCACGTCGCCGACCAGCTTGCCGTCGTCCTGACGGTTGATGCCCACATCGATCACGATCGCGCCTTCCTTGATCCACTCGCCCTTGACCAGGCCCGGCTTGCCCGCGGCAACCACCACCAGGTCGGCACGGCCAACATGGCCGGCGAGGTCTTTGGTGAAACGGTGGGTGACAGTCACGGTGCAGCCGGCCAGCAGCAGCTCCATGGCCATCGGGCGGCCAACAATGTTGGAGGCACCAACGACTACGGCATCCAGACCGTACAGATCGACGCCGGTGCTCTCCAGCAGGGTCATGATGCCCTTCGGGGTGCAGGGGCGCAGCAGCGGGATGCGTTGGGCCAGGCGGCCGACGTTATAGGGGTGGAAGCCGTCGACGTCTTTGTCCGGGCGGATGCGCTCCAACAGTTTGGAGGCGTCCAGGTGCTCGGGCAGTGGCAGTTGCAGCAGGATACCGTCAATGGCCGGGTCGTCGTTGAGGCCGTCGATCAGGTCGGTAAGCGCCTGCTGGGTGGTCTCGGAAGGCAAGTCGTAGGCCTTGGAAATAAAGCCGACCTCTTCACAGTCTTTACGCTTGTGCGAGACATAAACCTGAGAGGCAGGATCGCTGCCGACCAGGATCACCGCGAGGCCAGGCGTGCGCAGACCTTGCAGGCGGCGCTCGGTGACTCGTTTGGCGATCTGCTGGCGCAGGCTGGCGGCGATTGATTTGCCGTCGATAAGTTGTGCAGTCATTACGCGTGATTAACCATCGAGAGGGGGAAGAAAAGTGCGCGCATTCTCGCACGCCATGACGTGAGGGCAAAGGCGCTTGGTCTGCAAATTGCCCTAACCCCTTAAATAAAATCAGTTTTTTTCAAAAAAGATTTGACGGGTATCAAGGCCGTCTATACTATTCGTCGCACTTGTCGGGCACAGCCTAGCACTGGTTAAGAAGGTCGAGCAGATAGAGCTGTTCTGCAAGGCTGGAAGCACTTAGTTTGTAATCTTCAACGAGTACAGATTAATAAGGCGCCCGTAGCTCAGCTGGATAGAGCATCCGCCTTCTAAGCGGATGGTCGCAGGTTCGAGTCCTGCCGGGTGCGCCATTAGGCAGCTTTGGCACAAGTAGCGCTATATGGTGGGCGTAGCTCAGTTGGTAGAGCACGGGATTGTGACTCCCGTTGTCGAGGGTTCGATCCCCTTCGTCCACCCCATATTTAGAAAGGCGCCAGATTAATCATCTGGCGCCTTTGCTTTAAGAGTTTCAAGCGCGGATGTGGTGGAATTGGTAGACACACTGGATTTAGGTTCCAGCGCCGCGAGGCGTAAGAGTTCGAGTCTCTTCATCCGCACCAATTAAGCGTCACCCAGCCATCAGGCAGGGTGAGGCCAGACAAGGAAGGTGTTCGAGTTCCTTGTTGAAGCAATATGGTGGGCGTAGCTCAGTTGGTAGAGCACGGGATTGTGACTCCCGTTGTCGAGGGTTCGATCCCCTTCGTCCACCCCATATTTTAAAAAGCGCCAGATCAATGATCTGGCGCTTTTTTTTTGCATCCAAAAAATGCCCTGCCGCGTATGTACTGACGAGGATGGCCGTGGATGGGCCTGGATCCTCATCCGCTGCTACGTGGAGGGTCTGAAAAATGTTGGCACAACAGCAGGATCAAAGTCAGGGAATGGCGGTTGGTGAGGCGCATTTGCTCGGGCGCCTGCTGTTGGGGGAGCAATCGGCCTATTGCGACCTGGTCAAAACTCATCAGGGCGCCATGCGTGCGGTGGCTTCGGCGATCGCCGGGCATCGGCATGTCGATGATGTGGTGCAGGATGCCTGGTTGGCGATTGTGCGCGGGCTGAGTGGTTTTCAGGGGCGCTCCAGCCTCAAGACCTGGGTGCTGACGATTACGGCCAATAAAGCCAAGGGCCGCTATGGTCGGAGTCGGCGCGAAGTGTTTTTCGATGACTCGCAGGGTCAGGAGCGCTTTTGCGCCGCCAGTGGCCAGTGGCTGTCGGCACCGGCGGGCTGGCATGAAGATACGCCCGAGGCGCTGGTCAGTGAAGACGAACTGCGCGCCTGTATCGAGCGCGCGTTGCAGGAACTGTCGACGCTTCAGAGCGCTGCGCTTGTGCTGCGTGAGCGGGTAGGGCTTGAGCTTGAGGAGATTGCCGAGTTGCTGGGCGTCAGTCTGTGCAATGCGCGGGTGCTGCTGCACCGGGCGCGCAGTCGGGTTTTTGCCGCCATCGACCGGCATCAGGCCTGTGGCGTTGATTGACGTCAAGAAAAAACAAGCATTCTCAATGCCTTGGCGTTAGAATCGTTGCCGGTTTTGAGCGTGTAGAACTGATCCGCGGCTATATAAGGGTCGGTACAGCTATTTAATAGCGAATAACGGCGCAGTACCTGAAAAAGGGCTGTGCCGTTTTTGTTTGAGTGTTTTGAGTTTCCAGGGTAGGGCGTTTCATCGTATTTGTGTTTCTCGATGCTGCTGCCACACCCTTCGACCTTGCTTGCAGGGTCGCTCGCCGGGGTATGCATCCAGCCTCTTCTATATATAGAAGGGCTGGCGCTAGAGCCCTGGCGTGATGCGCTGTATTTGCTAACGGGATGAGGTGCATGCGTGCACTTGAACCTATAAATGGCCTGCTGTTTTTCCACCCGTTTTCAGTAGGGTGACTTCTTGAGTTTGACCCACTAGAATGCATGCCCTTGATTCTGGGGTCGGAAACGGCCGGCTAACGTCTGTGCAACGAGGAATATCCATGCAAGTTTCTGTTGAAAATACTACTGCCATCGAGCGCCGCCTGAGCATCACCGTGCCGGCAGAGCGTATTGAGACTGCGGTCAACAAGCGTCTGCAGCAGACTGCCCAAAAGGCCAAGATCGCTGGTTTCCGTCCAGGCAAAGTGCCAATGAGCGAAATCAAGCGTCGTTTTGGTGCCGATGCGCGTCAGGAAGCTGTTGGTGACGTGATCCAGGCTTCCTTCTACGAAGCCGTTGTCGAGCACAAGCTGAACCCAGCGGGTTCGCCTTCGATCGAGCCTAAGTCCCTGGAAGCCGGTAAAGACCTGGAATACGTTGCCGTATTCGAAGTGTTCCCGGAATTCACCGTTGCCGGTTTCGAAGACATCGCCGTTGAGCGCCTGAGCGCTGACGTGGCAGATGCCGACCTGGACAACATGCTGGAAATCCTGCGCAAGCAGAACACCCGTTTTGAAGTGGCCGACCGTGCCGCCCAGAACGAAGACCAGTTGAACATCGATTTCGTTGGCAAGGTTGACGGCGAAGCATTCGCTGGCGGCTCCGCCAAGGGTACCCAGCTGGTGCTGGGTTCCAACCGCATGATCCCGGGCTTCGAAGACGGCCTGGTTGGCGCCAAGGCCGGTGAAGAGCGCGTTCTGAACCTGACTTTCCCTGCTGACTACCAGAACCTGGACCTGGCCGGCAAAGCCGCCGAGTTCACCGTGACCGTCAACAGTGTTTCCGAGCCTAAGCTGCCTGAGCTGAACGAAGAATTCTTCGCCCAGTTCGGTATCAAGGAAACCGGCATCGACGGCTTCCGTACCGAAGTTCGCAAGAACATGGAGCGTGAGCTGCGTCAGGCCATCAAGTCCAAGGTCAAGAACCAGGTGATGGATGGTCTGCTGGCCGCCAACCCGATCGAAGTGCCCAAGGCCCTGCTGTCCAACGAAGTGGATCGCCTGCGCGTTCAAGCGGTTCAGCAGTTCGGTGGCAACATCAAGCCTGACCAGCTGCCGGCCGAGCTGTTCGAAGAGCAAGCCAAGCGCCGCGTTGTGCTGGGTCTGGTCGTGGCTGAAGTGGTCAAGCAATTCGACCTCAAGCCTGACGAAGATCGCGTTCGCGAAATGATCCAGGAAATGGCTTCGGCCTACCAGGAGCCTGAGCAGGTCGTGGCTTGGTACTACAAGAACGACCAGCAACTGAACGAAGTACGTTCGGTTGTGCTGGAAGAACAAGTTGTGGATACTGTTCTGCAGAAGGCTAAGGTGACCGACAAAGCGGTCTCTTACGAAGAAGCAGTCAAACCGGCGGAAGCAGCACAAGCCGACTGATTGTCCAACTCGTTCGAAATATAACCATAAGCCAGCCTCGCGCTGGCTTATGCGTTTTCAAGACATGACTATTTGGGAGTAACTGCAGAGCATGTTCCGTAATTCCTATATTCAGCAGAACTCTGATATCCAGGCCGCTGGCGGCTTGGTCCCGATGGTTGTCGAGCAATCTGCTCGTGGCGAACGCGCCTATGACATCTACTCGCGCCTGCTCAAGGAGCGAGTGATTTTTCTGGTCGGCCCGGTAGAGGACTACATGGCCAACCTGATCTGCGCGCAACTGCTGTTCCTTGAAGCGGAAAACCCGGACAAGGACATCCATCTTTACATCAACTCCCCGGGCGGCTCGGTTACTGCAGGCATGTCGATCTACGACACCATGCAGTTCATCAAGCCAAACGTGTCGACTACGTGCATCGGCCAGGCCTGCAGCATGGGCGCTTTCCTGCTGACCGCAGGTGCCGAGGGCAAGCGTTACTGCCTGCCGAACTCGCGCGTGATGATTCACCAGCCGTTGGGCGGTTTCCAGGGCCAGGCATCGGACATCGAAATCCACGCCAAGGAAATCCTGTTTATTCGTGAGCGTCTGAACACGCTGATGGCCAAGCACAGCGGGCACACCCTGGAAGAAATCGAGCGTGATACCAACCGCGACAATTTCATGAGCGCTGAAGCTGCTCGTGAATACGGGTTGATCGACGCAGTGATCGAAAAGCGCCCCGCTTAATATAAGCACCTCAAAATAAGGCTGGTCGGCATGTCCGACCACCGGCGGGCTTGAAAAAGCCCGCATAAGCCTTCATCTTGTGTTGCAAGCCTATCGGATTTGGATCGAACGAATGACTGACACCCGCAACGGCGAGGACAACGGCAAGCTGCTCTATTGCTCCTTCTGCGGCAAAAGCCAGCATGAAGTACGCAAATTGATTGCCGGCCCCTCGGTGTTTATCTGCGACGAGTGCGTCGACCTGTGCAATGACATCATCCGCGAGGAGGTGCAGGAAGCCCAGGCCGAGAGCAGCGCGCATAAATTGCCTTCGCCTAAAGAAATCAGCGGCATCCTTGATCAGTATGTGATTGGTCAAGAGCGTGCAAAAAAGGTTTTGGCGGTAGCGGTGTACAACCACTACAAGCGCTTGAACCAGCGTGACAAGAAAGGCGACGAAGTCGAACTCGGCAAGAGCAACATCTTGCTGATCGGTCCTACAGGCTCGGGTAAAACCCTGCTTGCAGAAACCCTCGCTCGTCTGCTGAACGTTCCATTCACCATCGCCGACGCCACCACCCTCACCGAGGCTGGCTACGTGGGTGAAGATGTCGAGAACATCATTCAGAAGCTGCTGCAAAAGTGCGACTACGACGTAGAGAAGGCCCAGATGGGTATTGTCTACATCGACGAAATCGACAAGATTTCGCGCAAGTCCGACAACCCGTCGATCACTCGGGACGTTTCCGGTGAAGGCGTGCAGCAAGCCCTGTTGAAACTGATCGAAGGCACGGTTGCTTCCGTACCGCCACAAGGCGGCCGCAAGCACCCGCAGCAGGAATTCCTTCAGGTTGATACGCGCAACATCCTGTTCATCTGTGGCGGTGCTTTCTCGGGGCTGGAAAAGGTTATTCAGCAACGTTCCACCCGTGGCGGCATCGGCTTCGGTGCAGAAGTGCGCAGCAAGGAAGAAGGCAAGAAGGTGGGCGAGTCCCTGCGTGAAGTCGAGCCTGACGATCTGGTCAAGTTCGGTCTGATCCCGGAATTCGTTGGCCGTCTGCCGGTCCTGGCCACGTTGGACGAGCTGGATGAGGCTGCTCTGATTCAGATCCTCACCGAGCCGAAAAACGCCCTGACCAAGCAATACGCCAAGCTGTTCGAGATGGAAGGTGTAGACCTCGAGTTCCGTACCGACGCGCTCAAATCAGTGGCCAAGCGGGCACTGGAGCGCAAGACCGGTGCACGTGGCCTGCGTTCGATCCTCGAAGGCGTGTTGCTCGACACCATGTACGAAATCCCCTCGCAATCCGAGGTGAGCAAGGTGGTGATCGACGAAAGCGTTATCGAAGGCAAATCCAAGCCACTGTATATCTACGAAAACAGTGAGCCGGCTGCCAAGGCTGCACCTGACGCGTAAGCGTCAAGCCGTCGCAGTACAAGCAAGGGCCTTTCGAGGCCCTTTCTTTTTATGTGGCGGTTTTTCGGGGCGGTTTGTGTTTTGCGGTTAAATTCGCGTTTATTCATGCGTTTAACTGCTGGCATTGAGCTTGTTTTTTTTGCGTACAGCCCCCATCTTGGTTTCAAGCTAATTTTTCAACTGTCATAGAGGCGAAATCATGAAGACAACCATTGAATTGCCTCTCCTGCCGTTGCGTGATGTCGTCGTCTATCCGCACATGGTTATCCCGCTGTTCGTGGGGCGCGAGAAGTCTATCGAAGCCCTCGAGGCTGCGATGACGGGCGACAAGCAGATCCTGCTGTTGGCCCAGAAGAATCCTGCTGATGATGATCCAGGCGAAGATGCCCTGTATCGGGTCGGTACCGTTGCGACTGTTCTGCAATTGCTCAAGTTGCCCGATGGCACCGTCAAGGTGCTGGTCGAAGGCGAGCAGCGTGGTGCGGTCGAGCGCTTCATGGAGGTGGACGGTCACCTGCGCGCCGAAGTGGCGCTGATCGACGAAGTCGAAGCCCCTGAGCGCGAATCCGAAGTGTTTGTGCGCAGCCTGCTCTCGCAGTTCGAGCAGTATGTGCAACTGGGCAAGAAAGTCCCGGCTGAAGTGCTGTCGTCCCTAAACAGCATCGATGAGCCAAGCCGCCTGGTCGACACCATGGCCGCGCACATGGCGCTCAAGATCGAGCAGAAGCAGGACATCCTCGAAATCATCGACCTGCCGGCCCGTGTTGAACACGTGCTGGCGCTGCTGGATGGTGAAATCGACCTGCTGCAGGTTGAGAAGCGCATCCGTGGTCGCGTGAAGAAACAAATGGAGCGCAGCCAGCGCGAGTACTACCTGAATGAGCAGATGAAGGCCATTCAGAAAGAACTCGGCGACAGCGAAGAAGGCCACAACGAAGTCGAAGAGCTGAAAAAGCGCATCGACGCCGCCGGCCTGCCTAAAGACGCCCTGACCAAGGCCATGGCTGAGCTGAACAAGCTCAAGCAAATGTCGCCAATGTCGGCCGAAGCCACCGTGGTGCGTTCCTACATCGACTGGCTGGTGCAGGTGCCGTGGAAAGCTCAGACCAAAGTGCGCCTGGACCTGGCCCGTGCCGAAGAGATCCTTGACGCCGACCACTACGGCCTCGAAGAAGTCAAAGAACGCATCCTCGAATACCTCGCCGTGCAAAAGCGCGTGAAGAAAATTCGTGGCCCGGTGTTGTGCCTGGTCGGCCCTCCGGGTGTAGGTAAAACTTCCCTGGCCGAGTCGATTGCCAGTGCCACCAACCGTAAATTTGTGCGCATGGCCCTTGGCGGTGTGCGTGATGAAGCGGAAATTCGTGGCCATCGCCGTACGTACATCGGTTCGATGCCAGGAAGATTGATTCAAAAGATGACGAAGGTGGGTGTGCGCAACCCGCTGTTCCTGCTCGATGAAATCGACAAAATGGGCAGCGACATGCGTGGCGATCCGGCCTCGGCGTTGCTCGAAGTGCTCGACCCCGAGCAGAACCACAATTTCAACGACCATTACCTGGAAGTCGACTACGACTTGTCCGACGTAATGTTCCTGTGCACCTCCAACTCCATGAACATCCCGCCAGCCCTGCTGGACCGGATGGAGGTGATTCGTCTGCCGGGTTACACCGAAGACGAGAAGATCAACATCGCCGTCAAATACCTCGCGCCCAAGCAGATTTCGGCCAATGGCCTGAAAAAAGGCGAGATCGAATTTGACGTCGAAGCGATCCGCGACATCGTGCGTTACTACACCCGCGAAGCCGGTGTGCGTGGCCTTGAGCGTCAGATTGCGAAGATCTGCCGCAAAGCGGTCAAGGAGCACTCGCTGGAAAAACGCTTCTCGGTGAAGGTGGTTGCCGATTCCCTGGAGCACTTCCTGGGCGTGAAGAAATTCCGTTACGGCCTGGCTGAGCAGCAGGATCAGGTAGGGCAGGTGACGGGCCTGGCGTGGACCCAGGTGGGCGGCGAACTGCTGACCATCGAAGCGGCGGTTATCCCGGGCAAAGGCCAGCTTATCAAGACCGGTTCGTTGGGTGATGTGATGGTCGAATCGATCACCGCCGCGCAGACCGTGGTGCGCAGCCGCGCCAAGAGCCTGGGGATCCCCCTGGACTTCCACGAGAAGCACGACACCCACATCCACATGCCGGAAGGGGCGACCCCCAAAGACGGCCCTAGCGCCGGTGTAGGCATGTGCACGGCACTGGTGTCGGCACTGACTGGCATTCCTGTGCGTGCCGATGTGGCGATGACCGGGGAAATTACCCTGCGGGGTCAGGTATTGGCCATCGGTGGTCTGAAAGAGAAATTGCTCGCTGCACACCGAGGCGGTATCAAGACCGTGATCATTCCGGAAGAGAATGTTCGCGACTTGAAGGAAATTCCTGACAATATCAAGCAGGATCTTCAGATTAAACCGGTTAAATGGATTGACGAGGTCCTGCAAATTGCGTTGCAATACGCGCCGGAGCCCTTGCCGGATGTGGCTCCGGAGATTGTCGCGAAGGACGAAAAACGCGAGTCCGATTCCAAGGAAAGAATTAGCACGCATTAATGCGAATGAGCCTGGGGGCTTCCTTGACAGCTTTTTAGAGCCCTTGTTATAAAGCGGCTCTTAAGTGTCTGTAGGCCATTCAGCACTGGTTTTTGCTTTCACCAAAAAACTTAGAATCATACTCAATAGATATATAAGGGGACTTAGAGTGAACAAGTCGGAACTGATTGATGCTATCGCCGCATCCGCTGATATCCCGAAAGCTGCTGCTGGCCGTGCGCTGGACGCAGTAATCGAATCCGTCACTGGCGCTCTGAAGGCCGGCGACTCCGTGGTACTGGTAGGCTTCGGTACTTTCTCTGTGACTGACCGCCCAGCTCGCACTGGCCGTAACCCACAGACTGGCAAAGCACTGCAAATCGCTGCTGCCAAAAAACCAGGTTTCAAAGCCGGTAAAGCCCTGAAAGAAGCGGTTAACTAAGCTTCGTTCAAGCCTTGCCTACCCGGGTCAGACGCAGGTCTGGCCTGGCAGCGGAGCGGCAGCTGACCCACGTATCCATCGGGTCGCCAGGGCCTGGGGTGTTGGTTCAAAACCCCGTCCGCTCCGCCAGTTACGAGAAGGCGCATCCTCGGATGCGCCTTTCTTCTATCCGGACTCTACCCACGCTCCACGGTTGCCTAATTTTTGAAGATCAACCGTTTCTGGGGGACGCATGCTGCAAAATATCAGGGACAATTCACAAGGCTGGATTGCCAAGACCATTATCGGGATCATCGTCGCATTGATGGCGTTCACCGGTATCGAGGCCATTTTCCAGGCTTCGGGTAACAACAAGCAGGACGTAGCCAAGGTCAACGGTGAAGAAATCACCCAGACCGAACTGGGCCAGGCCGTTGACATGCAACGTCGCCAGCTGATGCAACAGCTGGGCAAGGATTTCGATGCTTCGCTGCTGGACGAAAAACTCCTGCGCGAAGCGGCTCTGAAGGGCCTGATCGATCGCAAGCTGTTGCTGCAAGGCGCCGCTGATTCCAAGTTCGGCTTCTCTGAAGCTGCGCTGGACCAAGTGATCCTGCAGACGCCGGAATTCCAGGTGGACGGCAAGTTCAGTGCCGAACGCTTTGACCAGGTGATCCGTCAGCTGGGCTACACCCGTATGCAATTCCGTCAGATGCTGACCCAGGAAATGCTGATCGGCCAGGTTCGCGCAGGCATCGCCGGCAGCGGTTTCGTCACCGACGCCGAAGTGCTGGCTTTCGCCCGTCTGGAAAAACAGACCCGCGATTTTGCCACCGTCAACATCAAGACTGACCCTGCGGCGGTGAAGCTCACCGACGATGAGGTCAAGGCTTACTACGACAAGCACGCCAAAGAGTTCATGACCCCGGACCAAGTGGTCATCGATTACCTGGAACTGAAGAAGTCTTCCTTCTTCGACCAGGTCACCGTCAAGGACGAAGAGCTGCAGGCTGCCTATCAGAAAGAAACCGCCAACCTCGCTGAACAGCGTCGTGCCGCGCACATTCTGATCGAAGTCAACGACAAGACCACCGACGCGCAAGCCAAGGCCAAGATCGAAGACATCCAGGCACGCCTGGCCAAGGGTGAGAAGTTCGACGCCCTGGCCAAGGAGTTCTCCCAGGATCCAGGTTCGGCCAACAATGGCGGTGACTTGGGCTTTGCCGGCCCTGGCGTCTACGACCCGGACTTCGAAACCGCCCTGTATGCCTTGAACAAGGACCAGGTGTCGGCGCCGGTGCGCACCACTTTCGGTTGGCACTTGATCAAGCTGTTGGGCGTTGAAGCACCTGAAGTGCCATCGTTTGCCAGCCTGAAAGACAAGCTGACCCGCGAGCTCAAGACCCAGCAGGTCGAGCAGCGTTATGTCGAAGCGACCAAGCAATTGGAAGACGCGGCATTCGAAGCCTCCGACCTGGCTCAGCCGGCGTCCGACCTGAAGCTGACCGTGCACACGTCCGCGCCGTTTGGCCGTGAAGGTGGCGAAGGTGTTGCGGCCAACCGTGCCGTGGTCACCGCAGCGTTCAGCCCGGAAGTGCTGGATGAAGGTGCCAACAGCAGCGCTATCGAGCTGGACCCGGAAACCATCATCGTGCTGCGTGCCAAAGAGCATCTGAAGCCTGCGCAACTGCCGCTGGAAAGCGTGTCGGCTGCGATCCGCACCCAGATGACCAAAGAGCGCGCCATCGCGGCTGCCAAAACCCATGCCGACGAGTTGATCGCCAGCCTGCGTGACGGCAAGACCCCGTTGAACCAGCCGATCGACGGCCAGGCCTGGAAGGTGACTGAAGCGGCGACCCGTAACGCTGAAGCGATCGAGCCGGCCGTGCTGCAAGCCCTGTTCCGCATGCCTAAGCCTGCGGCCAAAGACAAGCCGACCTTCACCACCGTGACCCTGGCTGACGGTAGCCTGGTGATCGTGCGCTTGAACGGCGTCAACGAAGCTGCAGCCCCTA
Organism: Pseudomonas sp. PA-5-4B; assembly: GCF_021606215.1. Lineage (NCBI taxonomy): Bacteria > Pseudomonadati > Pseudomonadota > Gammaproteobacteria > Pseudomonadales > Pseudomonadaceae > Pseudomonas > Pseudomonas sp. PA-5-4B. The sequence continues at coordinate 42,281 of NZ_WKDB01000041.1, forward strand.
CCGACGAAGAAAAGGCGCAATACCGCCGCTTCCTCGCCTCGCGTATTGGCCAGCAGGACTTTGCTGCCTACCGCAAGCAGTTGGAAACCAAGGCTGACATCAAGAAATTCTGATGTTGGTTTGAATAGAAAGCCCCCGGTCTGAAAGGACCGGGGGCTTTTTTTTGCGCAATTGTCGGCTCAGAACTGATCGTTCCCACGCTCTGCGTGGTAATACATCCCGTGACGCTCTGCGTCACCCGTACGCAAGTGCAGAAAGCGGGACGCGCAGACAGGCTCAGAACTTCAGTTTGCCCCAGCTCAAGCCAATCACCGCTGCCACGGTCGAGGCCGTCAGCACACTCAGTTTGGCCGCTGCCAACAGTTCCGGGTCGGAGAAGGCCAGGGACGAGATAAAGATCGACATGGTAAAACCAATCCCCGCCAGCAGGCCGACCAGGCCGACACCGCTCCAGGTGACTCCGTCGGGCAGCTTGCAGATATTGAGTTTGACCAGCGTGATGCTCGCCAGCATCACGCCCAACGGTTTGCCGATCACCAGGGCGAAGATCACGCCCATGAACACGCCGTGGGGCAGCGGGTGCTCAAGGTTCAAGCCTTGCAAACTGACACCGGCATTGGCCAGGGCGAACAACGGCATCACACCGAATGCGACCCACGGATGCAACGCCGACTGCACGCGCTGCACCGGCGGCATCAGTTCGCGCTGGGCTTCGCGCAGTTGCTTGAGCGGCTTGGCGACCTGGTGCGAGTCTTCGGCCGGTCGCGAGAGGCGATCCATCAGCTCGTTGAAGGTGCGGCCGATGGTGTCCAGTGGGCGTTCGGTGGTCGGTTTGGAACTGACCGGCGTCATCAGGCCCAGGATCACCCCGGCGAGGGTCGGGTGCACGCCGGTCTTGAGCAGGCCGAACCAGACAATCGCCCCCGGCAGCAGATAGATCGCCGCCTTGCTGATGCCCATTCGTTGGAACACCAACACCAGGGCTAGCCCACCTGCGGCAACCACCAGACCCATGTAGTCGAGGCTTGCAGTGAAAAACACCGCAATGATCAGGATCGCAACGATGTCGTCGATGATGGCCAGTGCCAGCAGCAGGACGCGTACACCGCTGGGGATGGATTTGCCCAACAGCGCCAGCACGCCGACGGCAAAGGCAATGTCGGTGGCGGTGGGCACGGCCCAGCCACTCGCGGCGGCGGTGCCATGGTTGAGCGCGGTGTAGATAATGGCCGGCATCACTACGCCACCCAGTGCGGCGCCCAGCGGCAGGGTCGCGAGTTTCAGGTTGGCGAGTGCGCCGTCCTTTATTTCCTGACGTATCTCCGCACCTACCACCAGGAAGAAAATGGTCATCAGGCCGTCATTGACCAGAAAGTGCAGGGAGCGCGACACACTGAAATCGCCCAGCCCGAGGGTAATCGGGGTGTTCCAGAAGTGTTCGTAGGACGCGGCGGCCGGGCTGTTGGCCCAGATCAACGCTGCAATGGCCGCCAGCAACAGGACGATGCCGCTGACGGCTTCGATGCGTGAAAACCGCTCAAGGGCCGACAGTGCGCCCTCGGTCAATGCCTGGGGGCGAGGGATGGCAGGGTGTTTTTTGGGCACGACAAGTCTCCATTGGCGGCCCGACCAATGCTTTGCTTTAACCTGCGTTGTGCCCTATGCAGTCACGCACCCAGGGTGATGATAGGAAGTTGATGAATAAGTTGTAAACAATGTTGTCAGGGTTAAGGGCTTTTTGTCGGTGGGTGCAGAAACCCGCGCGCCAATTGCTGGTACAACTCCGGCCCCATCCGCGAACTGACGGCTTTGGCAATCAGCGCCACCGCCATCAGGCTGATCACCATCCCGTGGCTGTCGATCATCTCCATTACGATGATCGCCGAGGTGATCGGCGATTGCGTCACGGCAGCCAGGAAGCCCACCATGCACAGCGCAATGATCGGTTGCGCTGCCAGCGCGAAAAACTCGGCTGCGTTGGCGCCCACGGCCGCGCCGACGGCCAGCGACGGGGCAAAAATGCCGCCCGGAATTCCGGAAAAATACGTCACGACCGTCGCCAGAAAACGCGTGACAGGCGCATGCCACGGCAGGCCGACATCGGCGGCAATGATCTGCGAAGTAATCCCGTAGCCGCTGCCGAAGGACATCCCGCCGCTGAGCCAGCCCAGGATTGCGACCACCAGCCCACACGCCCCGGCGAACCAAACCGGGTGGGCGCGTCGCCATTCCCAGACCACAAACCTGTGGTAGCGCTGGGGCCACAGCAGCATGCGACTGAACAGCCCGCCGAGCACGCCACAGCCGATGCCTGCCGCCAATACCGGAACAATGATGTCGAGCTTGATCCCTTCAACGTCCAGGTGGCCAAAATAGTTGTAATTGCCCTGCAGGGCGATGGCGACCATCCCCGACAAAATAATGGTGCTGAGCAATACCCCGCTGGTGCGGGTTTCTAGCTTGCGCCCCAATTCTTCTACTGCGAAGGCGACGCCGGCCAGCGGCGTATTGAACGCGGCGGCGATACCGGCGGCGCCGCCGGCCAGGATCAAGTCTTCGCTGCGGATGATGCGTGCATTGGGCAGGTAGCGATGGAAGAAATGCATGATCGATGCCGCCACTTGCACGGACGGCCCTTCGCGCCCGGCAGAGAAACCGCCGGTCAACGCCAGTGTTCCGAGGCCTATCTTGGCCAATGCGATGCGCAAGGACACCAGCTTGCTGACGTCCTGTCCTTTGTTGGCCAGGCGAGTAGCGGCGATGACCTGGGGAATGCCACTGCCTTGGGCTCCGGCAAAAAAACGTGTGGTCAGCCACACCACCAGCATGCCCACCAGCGGTGTGTAGAGGAAGGGCAGCCACGGATGGGCGCTGGATTGCTCGGCGAACTGAGTGAGCGCCACGTCAGCCAGGCGCGCAAACATCACCACCATCAGCCCGGCGATGGTGGCGCCGGCCCACAGGGTGATCCGGGTGCGCCAACGCAGTGAGGTAAAGCGGCGGCGCAGTGAAATGAACGGTTTGATCACCCAGGTGAATTCCGAATAAGTTTCAGGGTGTTTCAAGATTAACCGTATATCAAGCGCTTGTCCTCGCGATGCGCCGTGTCGCGGCCAATGCCAAAAGCACCAACCCGGCAACCGCCCACGGGAACAACGCCACCCCCGATGTTTGTAGCAACATACCGCCTGCTAGCCCGCCGCCGGCAATTCCCAGGTTCCACACCGTCACCAGCATTGACTGCGCTGCGTCAGCCGAGTCGCCGGCAGACTTGGCCAGTGCCGTTTGCAACAGCGCCGGCAGGCCACCAAAGGCCAGGCCCCACAGCGCCACGCTGGCATACACCGCACGGGTGGAAGTCATCCACACGCCCAGTGCCAGGGCCGATACAGCGAACATCACGCAACTGATGATCAGCAGGCGCCGCAAGTGTTGATCAATCAGCATGCCCGTCAGCCAGATGCTCAACAGGGCCGCCAAGCCGAATACCAGCAGTATCCGGTCGATGTCGGCGGCTATTCCGGCAGGCACCAGTAACGGCGCGATGTAGGTGTAGAGAATGTTGTGCGCCAGCACGTAGGTAAAGGTCACCCACAACACTGGACGAATACCTGGCAGGCTCAGTACCTGGCGCAAGCCCAGGCGCTTTTGTTCCGGCTGGCCGGCGAAGTCCGGCAGTTGCCAGCGCGCCCACACCAACAGCAACAGCGTCAGCCCGGTCATGATTGCAAAGCTCAGGCGCCAGCCCACCGCAGCGCCGAGGAACGTACCGGCAGGTACACCCAGTGACAAGGCCAGCGGTGCGCCGAGCATGGCCACAGCAATCGCCCGGCCTTGCAGGTGCGGGGCCACCATTCGGCTGGCGTACCCGGCCAGCAGTGCCCAGAGCAACCCGGCGAACACCCCGGCAAAAAAGCGCGCGGCCAGGGTCAGCCCGTAATGGGTGGACAGTGCCGTCACGCTGTTGACCAAGGCAAAGCCGCCGATGGCAATCAGCAGCAAAGGGCGCCGCCGCCAGCCTCGGGTCAGTAGGGTGAGGGGGATGGCCGCGAGTAACGAGCCAAGGGCATACAGGGTCACCAGTTGGCCGACTAACGCCTGCGAAACCTGCAACCCTTCGCCCATCTGAGGCAGCAGCCCGGCCGGCATGGCCTCGGTGAGAATCGTGATAAACCCTGCGCACGCCAACGCCAGTAAGCCGGCGAGAGGCAGTGCGTCCTTTACGGCCGTGGCGGCCGGGCCGGTAATCGAAGGGCAGTCGCTCATGTTGCGTCTCCATGAAAAAGGTCAGGAAGGCAGAGTAGGGGGCTGCGGGTTGCGGAAAAACAGGCTAAGGTTCCGAACTTATCGGACGTCAACGTCCGTAATCAAAAAGGGTAGGGCAATGGACAGTCTGAGCGGCCTTTCGGTGTTCGTGCAGGTTGCGGAAACCCGCAGCTTCACCGCAGCTGGCCGCGTTTTGGGGGTGTCATCTTCGGCGGTGGGCAAAAGCATCGCGCGCATGGAAGAACGCCTGGGCGTGCGGCTGTTTCATCGCAGCACACGCAGCGTCACCCTGACCGGCGAAGGCGCGTTGTTCCTCGAGCGCTCGCGGCGGATTCTGGCCGAGGTGGAGGCGGCCGAGCAGGAGCTGACTGAGGCCGGCGCCACGCCCCGAGGCACGTTGCGCATCAGCTTGCCGCAGGTGCGTGGCCTGTTGATGCCGGTGCTCAGCGACTTTATGCGCGCCTACCCGGACATCGAGCTGGATGTGGATTTTTCTGACCGCATGGTGGACGTGATCGAGGAAGGTTTTGATGCGGTGATTCGTACCGGCAAGCCGGAAGATTCGCGGCTGATGGCACGTCATCTGGGGCATTACCAACTGGTGTTGGTGGCCTCGCCAGGCTACCTGGCGCAATACGGCACCCCGCAACACCCGCAGGACTTGAGCGACCATGCCTGCCTGCGCCACAAATTCTGCGCCACCGGCAAGCTGGAACCCTGGCCACTGCGCCATGTGCCCGGCGTGGCGGAGCCGGTGTTACGTGCGCCGCTGATCAGCACCACCATCGAGTCCCTCAACTATGTGGTGCACGAAGGTTTGGGCATCGCCTGCCTGCCGGACTTCATGGTCAAGGAGGCGGTGCGCCAGGGGCGTCTGCAACGGGTGCTGGATGAGCACCTGGTCCACCGTGGCAGTTTCTGGATGCTGTGGCCCTCGAGTCGCTTTGCCTCGGCCAAGCTGCGGGTGTTTATCGACCATATGTCTGCCGGGCTTTTCCCTGCGCAGGCGGTGTAATAACGCTGTGACGTTTTACCGACAGGAATGTGCGCGCCAACCCTGCGTTCTGTTGCACAATAGCGCCCTGACTGTTTTCCTCAGGATTTTCGATGTCGACATCATTTCACTTGCGTAGCCTCGGGTTGGCGCTGGTGCTGGCGGGCGCTGCGGGCTGCTCGTCACCCAAGACCGCTATTTATGAACATGAGAATTTCGACGACTCCGGTACGTTCTCCCGTGATTACCCGGTCAGCGATGTGGCGGCCTGTGAAGCGGCGCGACGTGCGCTGTTGAGCCAGGGTTACATCATCACCAGCAGCGACCCCAAGCTGGTGGTGGGTAACAAGAGTTTCCAGCAAACCGGCGAAACCCATCTGCAAATCAGCTTCAACGTGGTATGTGCCGATGATGGCAAAGGCGCCAAGCACTCAACCATGTTCGCCAACGCCTTGCAGGACCGCTACGCGCTGAAGAAGGTCAACAACTCCGCCAGTCTCGGCGTGGGTGTGTTGGGCTCGGTGTCGATGCCGATCGGCTCAACCGATGATTCGATGGTCAAGGTGGCCAGCGAGACAGTGACGGCACCGAAGTTTTACGATCGCTACTTCTCGCTGGTGGATGTGTTCCTGCCCCAGGACGTGAAGGCGGCCGAGCATATTCCAGAGAAGCCCAAGGCTGAGCTGGGCATGCCGGAGCCGAAAGCGGCTGCGCCTGCCGATAAGCCTGCGCCTGCCGATAAGGTAGCGCCTGCCGATAAGGTAGCGCCCGCCGATAAGATAGACGCGCCCAAAGACGCTCCGGTAGCGCCCGCCGTGTCGGAACCGCTGGCACCGCCGCCAGAGGCGGCACCGATTGCGCCACAGGCCGAGCCGGTGCCGACCACTGCGCCAACACCTGCACCGGCTGCGGAACCAGCGCCTGCGCCGACCAACCCGAACCTGCCGGCGCCGACAGAGGCGATTCCACCGCTGCCAACGCCTGGGCGGTAACTCAGACGGCTACGGGGTTCGTCTTGTCGACGTTTATCCCGTAGCGGCTGATGGCCTCGCTCACCTTGTCACGCCCGATCACGCCGTCATCGGCCAGCGCCTTCAGCGCCGCCAGCACGATGAAGTGGCGGTCCACCTCAAAGAATTCGCGCAGGGTTTCGCGGGTGTCCGATTGCCCAAAGCCATCGGTGCCCAGCGCCACAAAACGGCGGCCGTGTACAAACGGGCGGATCTGGTCGGCGAATAACTTCATATAGTCCGTCGCCACCACCACCGGCCCGCTGTGTCCGGCCAGGCTGGTTTCCACGTAGCTCGCACGCGGTTCTTCCTGCGGATGCAACAGGTTCCAGCGCTCCACCGCGTGCCCGTCGCGGCGCAATTCGGTCAGGCTGGTGGCGCTCCAGACATTACTGGCTACGCCAAAGTCCTTGTCGAGCAGTTGCGCTGCGCCAATTACTTCGCGCAGGATCGAGCCGCTGCCCATCAATTGCACCTGCGCCTGGGGGGACGTGCTCAGCGGATACAAGCCTTTGAGAATCCCGTCCTCCACGCCTTCGGGCATGGCCGGGTGCGGGTAGTTCTCGTTGAGCAGGGTGATGTAGTAGTAAATGTCCTCTTGTTCGACGTACATGCGCCGCATGCCTTCGCGAATGATCACCGCCAACTCGTAGGCAAAGGTCGGGTCATAGGCGACGCAGCAGGGGATCACCGACGCCAGGATGTGGCTGTGGCCGTCGTCATGCTGCAAGCCTTCGCCCATCAGCGTGGTGCGGCCGGCCGTGGCGCCCAGCAGAAAGCCGCGAGCGCGGGCATCGCCGGCGGCCCAGGCCAGGTCGCCGACGCGCTGGAAACCGAACATCGAATAGAAAATGTAGAACGGCACGGTCATCAAGCCGTGATTGCTGTAGGACGTACTCGCCGCAATCCACGAAGAAATAGCCCCGGATTCATTCAGGCCTTCCTGCATGATCTGTCCGTCTTTGCTCTCTTTATAGTAGCTCAATTGCCCGGCGTCTTGTGGGGTGTAGAGCTGGCCGACGGCGGAATGAATGCCGATCTGGCGGAACAGGCTCTCCATGCCGAAGGTGCGCGACTCGTCCGGCACGATGGGTACGATCAGCTTGCCCAGGTGCGGGTCTTTCAACAGCGTGCCGAGGATGCGCACAAACGCCATGGTGGTGGAGATGGCACGCTCGCCGGTGTCTTTGAGTTGGGTGGCAAAGGCGCTCAGTTCGGGAATCTGCAAGGCCTCGACTGCAGTGTGTCGTGCTGGCACATAGCCGCCCAACGCCTGGCGACGGGCAGCGAAGTAGCGGGCTTCTTCGCTGTCGGCGGCGGGCTTGAGGTAAGGGATTTCGTCGAGCTGGTCATCGGCCACTTCCAGGCCGAAGCGGTCGCGAAAGGCTTTTACTGCATCAGCGCCCATCTTCTTCAACTGGTGATTGATGTTCTGGCCTTCGCCCGCTTCGCCCATGCCGAAGCCCTTGACGGTTTTGGCCAGGATCACCGTCGGTTGGCCCTTGTGGCGCACGGCAGCGGCGTAGGCATTGTAGACCTTGTCCGGGTCGTGGCCACCGCGTGAGAGTTTCCAGATATCGTCGTCGGACATGTCGGCAACCAGCGCCAGTAATTGCGGGTATTTGCCGAAGAAATGTTCACGCACATAGGCGCCGTTCTGGGATTTGTAGTTCTGGTAGTCGCCGTCCACGCACTCCATCATGCGTTGTCGCAACAGGCCGCTCTGGTCCTTTTCCAGCAGCGCATCCCAGCCGCCGCCCCAGATCACCTTGATCACATTCCAGCCGGCGGCGCGGTACAGGCTTTCGAACTCCTGGATCACCTTGGCATTGCCACGCACCGGGCCATCCAGGCGCTGCAGGTTGCAGTTGACCACAAAGATCAGGTTGTCGAGCTTCTCGCGGCCGGCCAGGGAGATGGCCGCCAGGGATTCCGGCTGGTCCATTTCGCCGTCGCCCAGAAACGCCCACACCTTGCGGCCTTGGTGTTGCTTGAGGTCACGGAACTCCAGGTAGCGCATAAAGCGCGCCTGGTAGGCGGCGGTAATCGGGCCCAGACCCATCGATACTGTCGGGAACTGCCAGAAGTCCGGCATCAGCCGTGGGTGCGGGTAAGAGGACAAGCCCTCGCCACCGGCCTCGCGGCGGAAGTTGTCCAGCTGCGCTTCGCTGATGCGGCCTTCGAGGTAGGCGCGGCCGTAAATGCCCGGGGAGGAGTGGCCCTGGATGTACACCAGGTCGCCGTCGAAGGTATCGGTTCGGCCACGGAAGAAGTGGTCGAAGCCTACGTCGTACAGGACGGCGGCCGACGCGTAGGTCGCAATATGCCCACCAACACCCGAGTGTTTACCCGCACGCAGCACCATCGCCATGGCATTCCAGCGAATAAACGCATTGGTGCGCCGCTCGATGGCCAGGTTGCCGGGGTAGGGCAATTGGCGGTCAACCGCGATGGTGTTGACGTAAGGCGTGGTCACCCGCCCGTAGAAGTCACCATGGCGCGCAACGTCGAAATCCAGCAACTGATCAATCAGGTAGTGGGCACGCGGGCGGCCTTCGGTGGACAGCACCGATTCGATGGACTCCAGCCACTCGCGGGTTTCCTGTGGATCGTCGTCCAGTCTTACTGCGTTATTGGGGGTCATGTGAGGCTCCAGGGTAGGCGGATTTCAAGCAGCGGGCTCCTTGTGGGAGTTGCGCAAATGTAATTGCAATTGCAACTACATGACTGAATCTAGCGCGGGATGAGCTACTATTGCAACCTTCTTGAAATTCCCCGGATGGTGTTGCATGTCGTCGAAAGAGCCAGATGTATGGTTCCGTTTTGTCAGGGCCCACAGGACGGTCATCCGAGAAATCGAACGCCGCCTGGCTGCAGCAGACCTGCCGCCCTATGCCTGGTATGACGCGTTATGGGGCCTGGAAAGCGGCCCCGACGGCACACGGCGCATGCACGAATTGGCCGATGTGCTGGCGATTGAGCGCTACAACCTCACACGCCTGGTAGACCGCCTGGAAAAGGACGGCCTGGTAGTGCGTTCACGCTCCGACGGCGATGGCCGCGCAGCGTTTGCCTCGATCACCGAGGCCGGCCGGGTGTTGCGTAAAAAGATGTGGAAAATCTACGAAAGCACGGTGGATGAGCTGTTCCTGTCGCAAATCGAGCCTGAGCAGCGCCAGCTGTTTGCCGATACCTTGGAGCGCACTGCGGCGTTGGCGGTGGAGGCGGGCGTGCAAACCCGCAGTCGACGCAAGGCCTGAGGTGCAATGCGAGCTTGTGTGGGAGCTGGCTTGTCGAATCGTCGCACCGCTGCGATAGCCTCACCGCGGTGTACCTGACACCTTGAGGTGACTGCATCGCAGGCAAGCCAGCTCCCACATGTTTGACCGCGTGCCCATGCATCACAGTGGATACCGACGCATCGCCGTTTCGACCTGCTCGACACCAATACGGCCTTCATCGGCCAACGCCCGCAGCGCACACACCACAATCCAATACCGACTGGGCGCAGAAACCTGCACCGACCCCGCACCCAACCCGACAAACCGCGCCTGCACATACGCCGCCAACTGATCGACAATCACCTGCGGATAGCCGGTCACGGCAATCACCGGCGCGCTGCTCCCGGCCAGGCACTCATGCAGATGGCAGCTTTGCCGGGCAGCCATCGGGTGCAGGCGATTCCAGCGCTCGGCCGCCGCTGCCTCACGGGCCAGCCGCGTGTAGCTTGGGCAGCTCCATACCTGCGCCGTCACGCCCCAATCCTGTTCAAGCAATTGCGCCGCGTGGGTCACGTCCTCGAGCGCTCGGCCCGCACCCAGCAAGCGCACCTCCCCAGTGTGAGTACGCTGGAGCGGGTACATGCCCTTGAGCGCGTTTTCACGATCCTGCTTATCCAGCCTCGCTGTGCGCTGTTGATCATGCAGCGCGAGGTAATAAAACCCCGGCTTGCCGTCGACATACAGCGCGCGAATCCCGGCCAGCACAATCGCCCGGGCTTCTTCGCCGGACGCCGGGTCATACGGCGTGCAGTGCGGGTTGGTCGCCAGCCACAACGGCAGCGACGGTTGCGCGCCCCTGGGCCAGGCAGAGGGCTGGTTCTCGACGTCGTTGCAGAGGATGCCGCGCTGCGTGGCGGCCTGCGACAGCCCACATAACTGCGCCGACGATGCTGCACGGTGCAGGTACAGTATGGGTTTTTCGCCGGTATTGCGCGCAAACCAACTGGGCCAGTTGCCCGCACGGCGGCTGCGTGACTGGCCACGAATCACCCAGGCCTGTCGGCTGAATTCCAGGGTATTGGCCATGTTCATGACCGTGTACAGCGGCGAGCCGGGCGGCGGGGCGGCACTGCTCAGCGCATCGATACAGCGCTGCGCGGCTTGGGCGGTAGAGACAGGCATGGTCGAGGCTCCTTGCTGCGAAGTCTCGTACCCTAATGGAAATCTGTTATTGATTGCAAATGCAATGATTGCAATAGCACCTCAAGATTCCGACGCTAAATCGATCCAACCCTGCTACGTTTTATCTTGAAGTGCAGGAACGTCATGGCGCCGACATTTTTTCGTCATCACGGCACTTTAGGCTGGGCTTGCAGGTCATTTATCTGCAAGCGCTTTTAACCAAGAAGGAGTCCGCCATGGACGAGTACCAGGAAGAACTGCTGGAGTACCACGCGTTTGAACTGGATCCGCTGGATCCGGCCGATGACGCCACCGAGCTGTAACACCGACTTCAGGCGGAATGCCGCTGACTGCGGCGAAATTCCCCTGGGGTCTGGTTGTTCCACCGCCTGAAGGCCCGCTGAAAGGCTTGGGCTGAGGCAAAACCGAGCAAGTAGGCGATCTCGCCGAACGCCAGTTCCGTGTCGCGAATGTAGGTCATGGCCAGATCGCGGCGGGTATCGTTGAGAATTGCGCGAAACTGCGTGCCTTCGTCGGCCAGTTTGCGGCGCAGCGTCCAGGTAGGCAGCTTCAAGCGTGCCGCCACTTCTTCCAGGTCGGGTTCCCGGCCACCATTGAGCATCGGCCCAAGCAACCTTGTGATGCGCTCGCGCAGGCTGCGGGTGCGGGTGAGCTGCTCCAACTCCTGTTCACATAACTTCAACAACAGCTGCCAGGTGCTGGGGCAATGCTGCGGGTTACGCAGACTCAGGGTTGGCTGGTTGAGGCGCAGTTGGTTGGCCTCGGCACCGAAATGCACGGGGCTGTCACCCAGCACGCGGTACTGGTCGCTGTACTCAGGGGCTTCAAACTCGATGTCGATGCGCTGGGCCTGCACCGGTTGTTGGGCCAGGCTCGACAATTGCTGCAGCCAGCCGGCGATGATCGAGTCCACCACAAAGCGGTTGTAGGCGTTGTATGGGCTGATGGAATAGAAGCGCAGCCAAGCGCCTTCGGCGTCCTCATGAAAGATCGACTGGCCACGATAGTTGGAGCCGTACAGCGCTTCAAACCGCGTCAGTGCGCGCGCCGCTTCGCGTACGTTCGGCGCCTGTGCGGCGGTGACGCCGGCCAATCCCGCCTGGCTCAGACGGCTCAATTGACCCATGCGCAAGCCCAGGCCGGGGTCGCCGGTCAGTTGGATGGCGGCGTGGCCCAGGCGCATATAGCGCGGGATCGACAGGCGCGCCCCGGCTTCCGCAAGGCGCGCCGGGTCCAGGCCGTATTGCAGCAGCAGCGGCTGCGGGTCCAGGCCGTGGCTGTGGACGGCGTCGGCCAAGGACTGAACAAAGCCCACCGACAAGTCCCCAAGGCGCACCGGCTTCACGGCGTTACAGCCAGATATTCAGCAGGCGCGCGCCACGGGCGTCGTTGCCCGCCGTGACGTGCCCGTCGTTGCTGAGGAAGCTGTGCCCGGCGGTGCCCAAGTCCCAGAACTGCCCACGCAGGAACACACTCATGCCGGCGCTGGCCTGGCTGATGGGCTGCTGGCTGATCAGGGTGAGGCGGCGCCAGGCTTCGCCTTCGCTGAGTTCTTCGGGCTTGAGGCTGATTTCCGGCGGCGTGGACACGCTTTTAAAGCCGCGCCATGGGCGGTCCCAGGTGTCGCGGCCGGTGACGAAGGCCGGCACGGCCACCAGTTGCGCACCTTGCTCGTTGAGCTTGCGGTAATTGTCCGGGTACCAGCTGTCGCTGCCGATCAGGATGCCCAGGCGCCCGGCCGGGGTGTCGACCACGCTGACGATATTTTCGTCACCCGGGGCGATAAACCCGCGCTCATCGTAAATCGGGTAAAGCTGGCGCTGTGGCTCGCCGATGGGCAGGCCATCGGCCGCAAACACCACGCTGGCGTTGTACAGCGCGCCATGGCCAATGTGCAGTTGGCCCTGGCTGACACTGGGGTTGGGCAGCGCGATGGAGCCGGCCACCAGGGTCACGCCGAATTCTTTGGCCAGGCCGCCGAACAGCACTTGATAGTCGCGTGCCATGGCCGGTGCCTTCATACGCAGGTAGGCGTCGTCCATGCGGTTATCGCCTTTGGCGCTGATCCAGGCGCGGGCAAACTGCAACGGGTTGCTGGCGGACAGCCAATTCATGGCGTCCTTGAGGTGAGTGGCCTGGTACAGCTCATTCTTTTCGCCGCTGAGCATCAGCCAGGTGCCGATATGTTCCGGCAGCACGACGACGGTCTTGGCGTTGATCAAACCTTGGTCGCGGGCCTTTTGCAGGTAGGCCGAGAGTTTCAGGTGCAAGCGTTCCAGGCTCTGGTAATCAGCAGGGAACAGCTCGGGTTGGATGCCCAGCAGGTTGCCACGGTCGGCGGGCTCGCCTTCATTGACGGCCAGGGTGATACGCAGGTCCGACAGGTAATGCGCCACGGGGCGCTCCTGGGTCCAGACCAGATACGCGGCGATGGCGGCAACCAGGGCCATGGAGACGGTGAACGCTAGAAGTTTACGCATGGGGCAACAGACAACAGACCGTGTGCAGGGCGTGGGTAATCACTCATTATGAGATTTTGCCCGACGGCATATCAATCAGTTACGGCTAATCTTTCAGATTAAGTGAGTTTTTTTTTGCAGCTACTCTGACTTTCTCGCCGAACTTGAGCTTCACTTATGGAATTCGCAGTGATTACGGGATCTCAAATGACACAAGCTCCAGAAGCCCTCGCACGCAGTTGTTGCCTAAGGCTCATCGCCTCTCGATAGGCCGACTTTTCGGTCCAGTGCCTCACGCAACCAAAGTCGCCGGTTGCTTTTTGAAGTGGCAAAGGCGCTACAGCCAAAACAACCGATGCTCAGTACGGGAAATATTCAGCGCCCAGTTCTGTGCCCAAACGCTCTTTCAAAGCTGAAGAAAGTTTGTTTACCGCGCTCAACGGACCGTGGTGAACGCCAACGGCGACGATTTCTCCTTCCAAGCCTCGTGTCAGTGTCACCACACCGTGCACGGCGACGTTGCCGAACGCCTGCGCCTCATATTCGAACAGTTCCCGATTCCCGAAGCTGGCACTGAAGGTAACCGAGTGAGTCTCATACAGCGCGCCAGCGGCCTGTATGACTTTGATGATCGCATCCCTCCCTACGACCGTACGTTCGAGTACTGACGAAATCATGGTCGTGTCGGTCGCTAACTGGTTTAACCACGGGGGGAGTTAGCGACGGGGTGGATGGCGCGCTCATGGTGTGACCCTCAGCACGACCTTGCCCGATGTGCTTCCTTGCTCCACCAGCGCATGCGCCTGTGCGCCTTCGCTAAGTAGCAATTCGTGGCTAACGTGTGGCGTCAATTGGCCGGACCCCACCCACGCCGCCAACTGTTGCAGACCCGCTCCATCTGGCTCTACCGCAACGCTAGAAAAGCGCAATCCGGAAGCAGCCGCCAACGCGGGCATGTGAGCATGACTGAGGCCCATTGACGTCACTACGATGCCGTTCGGCTTGAGCACCGACAACGAACGCTCGGCATACCCATTGCCAGCGGTATCGAACACCAAAGCATGCCCTCAGATGTGCCCCCAATGTAGCAATCCACTGGAAGTGAATGGAGCTCCATGGTTTGTGGAGGGGCAAAAATGATCAGATGAACAGCCAGCCCGACGAGGCCTAAAGACTCCCAGGATAGCCAAAAAACATTTTTACTAGGCTCTAAAGCGGTATTTACAGCCAGAAAAAATAGAATTATGCCCCCATTTTTGCCCCCATTTGCACTGGGTGTGCGAGCGATCGCGAGTGGCGATTTATGACATGGATCTGGGTGGCAGTGGCTGGTATTCAGTGCGCCTCCGGATACTGGATGAGCAACCCGAATGTGGCAGGTCCGTGGTCGTTCGGAAACTGCCGACACAGCGGGCAAGTGAGATTGGGGAGTTGTTGCCACACGATTGGAGCCACCCTTGATAGCCCAGATATGTAAGGATGCTTTCATCACACGGATGGAAAAAAGGAAGATGCCATGGACGCAGTAATCCGGCTTGCCAAACTTGCCGATATCGATGCGATTTTTAAGATTCGAACCAGTGTTCGGGAAAATCACTTATCTCAAGATCAGTTAACGGAGATAGGCATAACGCCTGAAGCTATAAGTCAGGCAATTTCAGAGAATCCGTGCGCTTGGGTCGCGGAGGTCAGTGGCGTTCCAGTCGGTTTTTCGATGGTCGATATTGAAGATGGTTGCGTATTCGCGGTCTTCGTCTTGCCGGAATTCGAAGGGTACGGGTTGGGGCGCAATCTGATGCACAAAGCAGAGTCTTTTCTATTTCAAATCCATCAGAAGATATGGTTAGAAACCGCTGAAGCAAGCCGTGCGAGCGGATTCTATAGAAGCCTTGGCTGGCAGCCCGTGAAGAACCTACCGGAAGGTGACATTCGTTTTGAGAAGCAACTGAAGTAAAGCGAGAATAAAGGTATCGAGACGGTTAGATGGGCGCCCGGCCAATTGCGCAAGGTGTGTTTGGCGGACGCTTACGAAGCAGCAACAGGCCATCGCCCAATCGACCCTGGTAATCCACCGTCCCACGGCTGGGCGTAAAGGTGCAGGCCATCGACGACGTGCTTTACGACGCCTTCGGTCAGCGACAGATTGCGATAATTTTTACCCAGCTTGATCAGAACCACGTGTTCCTTGAACTCGACCCGAGCTGGTAAACATCCGCCGCCACTCTTGAACATTTGTTTGTCCGCGCAAGTTCCGGCGCCATGGTGCCACTGAGCCTGCTGGCCAGCGTCAAGACCGAATAAGTGCCGATCATCATCAACCATCAGGGCGTGTTCCCGGCCATTACCCTGTCGTTCGACCTCGCGCCCGGCCATGCCCTGAGTGAAGCGGTCACGGCGATCAATCAGGCGTCCCTGGCCGTCGCAATGCCCGATACCGTGCTGGGTAGTTTCCAGGGCGCCGCTCAGGCCTTCCAGGATTCATTAAAGTCACAACCCTGGCTGATTCTCGAGGCGATCCTCACGGTTTACATCGTATTGGGTGTGCTGTACGAGAATGCTATTCACCCGTTAACCATCATATCTACCTTGCCGTCAGCTGGTTTCGGGGCACTGCTGGTATTGATGCTCTGTGGTCAGGATCTATCGGTGCTGGGGATGATCGGCATGATTTTGCTGATTGGTATCGTCAAAAAGAACGCGATCATGATCGTCGACTTCACGTTGCAGGCCCAGCAGCAGGGCCTGTCGCCCCGAGATGCGGTGCGCGAAGGTTACCTGTTGCGCTTGCGGCCGATTCTGATGACCTCACTGTCTGCCTTGCTGGGTGCCTTGCCGCTGGCGTTCGGGCACGGTGCCGGCTCCGAGTTGCGCCAGCCATTGGGCATCGCAATTGCCGGTGGCCTGGCGGTGTCACAGATTCTGACGCTGTACACTACGCCGGTGGTTTATCTATGGTTTGAACGCTGGCGTCGAAAAACACTGCTCGACCGCGCTGAGGTTACGTTTTGAAACCCTCAACTGCCCAAAAAACTCTGCACCCGGTCGGGGTTTTGCAATTAAAGCCATTCTGACGTATCCGTCCGGCCAAGTCATCTATCTTGTTAGCGTGAATAGGGCTGGCAAATGAGTATGTCGACCAACGC
>NZ_WKDB01000042.1:0-57199 GCF_021606215.1 Pseudomonas sp. PA-5-4B
GTGGACAGCGGGGAGGCGTATAAGGGGCGGGTTGGGTATGAGCGCAGGTTGAGTTGGGTGTTTGGTCGGGATGGCATTGACAGCTTAAAAATGTAACGTATATATGACTTAAATAATCAAAAGTAATGAATACGTGACATGGACACTTCTATTATCACCCAACGCTTAGGCCAACAAGTTCGCTCCATGCGCCTCAACCGTGGCTATACACAAGCGGACCTGGCGAAACTTGCGGGCGTTACCCGGCAAAAACTGATCGAAATCGAGAAGGGCAGCCTCTCTGTTTCCATGAATGCCTATGCTCGCGTGATTGCCGCCCTGGGCAGTGAGGTCAAATTAGTGCCAGTGACTCTGCCGACACTTGAAGAGTTAGAGGACTTGTTCAATGAATAGCCCCGCTCTTAGCGTTCATACGCCTCAGGGCGACAGCGGCAGCGTCTTGGTGGGCGCTGATGATTACCTGTTTCGCTACGACGCTAAGGCACAGGCCCAAAGCGCCATCAGCCTTACCATGCCCGTGCGTGCAGAAGAATATCGCCGCCGCGAATTGCATCCAATCTTTCAAATGAATTTGCCCGAAGGCTACGTACTGGAGCAATTGCGTAACCGTCTGGCTAAAACGGTAAAAGTGGACCCGATGCTGTTACTGGCCTTATCAGGTAGCAGTGCACCGATTGGCCGGGTTTTCGTGATTTCCGATCAGATAAACGAATTGATCCAACGCAACGGTCCGCCCGCAAACGGAGAGAACCTGGCAGAAATTCTCGCGTGGGATGGAGCAGAAGACCTGTTCGCCGACTTGGTGGACCGTTACATTCTGCGAGCGGGCATTTCTGGCGTGCAGCCCAAAGTGCTGGTGCCAGAAAAACCTCAAACTCCCGAGCAAAAATTCACCTCAAAAACCAACGACCTGATTATCAAAAGCGGGCGCGATGAGTTTCCGGGCTTGGCCATCAATGAATACCTGTGCATGTCCATTGCGCGGGATGCAGGCCTGCCCGTGCCGCCGTTTTATCTGTCGCAGAACCATAAGCTATTCATCATGCGGCGCTTTGATCGCGACGCGCAGCTCAACCCGCTGGGTTTCGAAGACATGACCACACTGATGGGCCTGTCTGCCGAACAGAAATACACCAAGAGCTATGCCGCCATCGCCAAGGCTGTACGCGCGTTTTGCTCACCAGAAAACCAACGCAGCTCGTTGGACCAATTGTTCGATAGCGTGGCTTTGAGTTGCATCGTGGGAAATGGCGATGCTCACCTGAAAAACTTCGGTGTGCTCTACAGTGACCCGATTAAATTTGACGCGCGCCTGGCCCCGGCTTACGACATCGTGAATACCACCGCCTATATACCTGAAGACACACTTGCGCTGGATCTGTCCGGCAACAAATCAATGTTTGCCTCACGCTTGGGCATCCTTGAGTTTGCAAGAACCTGCGAAATTGCAGAACCTCAGGCGCGTATTCAGGCGCTGCTTCAAACCCTTGAGGTCGTGCTCAAGCGCGAAGACGAATACTGTCGGTTAGCGCCTGACGTTGCAAAAGCCATTCGACAATCCGCCCAGAGCTACCAGCAGAGCTTCGGTGGCTGAACGCTTCTGTACTCATCCAAGGACAAGGTGGTGAACATGCTGACAACCCTCGAACAACTCGAAACCCTCTACGGCCTCCCCCACGAGCGGGCGGTGCGCAAGGAGATCGCGTTTCTCAACGAGGACTACCAGGCCATGGTGCGGGCGTCGCCCCTGGTGGTGGTGAGTTCATCCGGGCCGGACGGCATTGATGGCTCGCCACGTGGTGATGTGCCGGGGTTTGTGCGGATTGTGGATGAGCGCACCTTGGCGATCCCGGACCGGCCGGGCAATAACCGGCTCGACACCCTGCGCAATCTGCTGCAAGACCCACGCATTGCCTTACTGTTCATCATCCCGGGGGTTGGCGAAACGTTGCGCGTGAACGGCCGCGCACAGATTTCCATCGAGCCCGAGCTGCTGGAGAGTTTTGCGGTGAATGGCAAACCGGCGCGTTCGGTGATTCTGGTGCAGGTGGAGGCCGCGTATTTCCACTGCTCCAAAGCCTTTGTGCGCTCGGATTGCTGGAACCCCGAGAAGCACTTGGACCGCTCGGCACTGCCGTCGGCCGGAGCGTTTCACAAGCGGCTCAATGCTGGGCAGTTTGATGCCGAGGCCTATGACCGAGAGATGCCGGAGCGGGTCAAAAACACGCTGTATTGATACGTCTGTCGGCGCCGGCTTGCCGGCGCTGACAGCACCGCCGTCAGCCCTTTTCGCCAACCGGCAGCCAGATCTCCACCGTCCCCGTACCCTTGCGCGCGTCGAAATCGGCGCTGTAGCGTTCGAAATCCGCGCCCATCACCTTGTAGCCCGAGTGCGGCAACCACTCGAACATGATGCGTTCGTAGGTTTGCTCAAGTGCCTGCACCGGCCCGTAATGTGGGAACACGGCATAGTTGAGCGGCGCAATTTCGATGAACTCGAAGTTGCTCGGCACGTCGCTTTTAGTCGGGACTTCAACCCCGGCCATGTAGTCGAACTCGCCATGGTGGGGGTTATGGCACACACCATAGGTCACGCCACCGACGCGCTTTTTAATGTCTTTGATGCAAGTGTCGAACAATTCCCACAGCTTTGGGATATCACCCACTGTGGCCTTTGAATAACGCCCTTGTACCCCGGCGATTACCAAGGCTTTACCGGCTTCCATGCGTGGCTCTAACGGTTGTTTTGTCTGCTGATCCATACGAACAGTCTCCTTCTTATGAGGGAACAAACCCGCATCGAGTATAGGGGCATATCCAGGCTTCACTCCAAGTAGAAATTTTTCCTACACATCTGGACAACTGGCCATCATCGACCGTATTGTCTGCCCCGCAGGCCACCGCAGTGGCCGACGTCGCTCGGACGGTTCCGGGCGCTTACGTACCTCGAGGCAACAATGGCAGACCAAGGTTCGCCGCGCCGCTTTGCGCGCATAGATCGACTCCCCCCTTACGTTTTTAATATCACTGCCGAGCTGAAGATGGCTGCGCGTCGGCGCGGCGAAGACATCATCGACTTGAGCATGGGTAACCCTGACGGCGCCACGCCTCCCCACATCGTGGAAAAAATGGTCACCGTCGCCCAGCGTGAAGATACCCACGGCTACTCCACTTCCAAAGGCATTCCGCGGCTGCGCCGGGCGATTTCGCGCTGGTATAAAGACCGCTACGAAGTGGATATCGACCCGGAAACCGAAGCCATCGTGACCATCGGTTCCAAGGAAGGCCTGGCGCATTTGATGCTGGCCACCCTCGACCAGGGCGACACCGTGCTGGTGCCCAACCCCAGCTACCCGATTCACATCTACGGTGCCGTGATTGCCGGCGCCCAGGTGCGTTCGGTGCCGCTGGTGCCGGGCGTGGACTTCTTCGCCGAGCTGGAACGGGCGATTCGTGGCTCGATCCCCAAGCCGAAAATGATGATTCTGGGCTTCCCGTCCAACCCCACCGCGCAGTGCGTGGAACTGGACTTCTTTGAACGTGTGATCGCCCTGGCCAAGCAGTACGACGTGCTTGTTGTCCACGACCTGGCCTACGCCGACATCGTCTACGACGGCTGGAAAGCGCCGTCGATCATGCAAGTGCCGGGCGCCAAGGACATTGCGGTGGAGTTTTTCACCCTGTCCAAGAGTTACAACATGGCCGGCTGGCGCATCGGCTTTATGGTCGGTAACCCGGAACTGGTCAACGCCCTGGCGCGGATCAAGAGCTACCACGACTACGGCACCTTCACCCCGCTGCAAGTGGCCGCGATTGCGGCGCTGGAAGGTGATCAGCAGTGCGTGAAGGACATTGCCGAGCAGTATCGCCAGCGCCGTAACGTGCTGGTCAAAGGCCTGCATGAGCTGGGTTGGATGGTCGAGAATCCCAAGGCGTCGATGTACGTCTGGGCAAAAATCCCCGAGCAGTATGCCGCCATGGGTTCGCTGGAATTTGCCAAGAAGCTGCTGCTGGAAGCCAAAGTGTGTGTGTCGCCAGGGATTGGGTTTGGTGAGTACGGGGATGATCATGTGCGCTTTGCGCTGATCGAGAACCAGGACCGGATTCGCCAGGCGGTACGCGGGATTCGCGGGATGTTCCGGGCGGATAAAGCCTGATCCTGAACGACCTGAAGAAACCGAATCAATGTGGGAGCTGGCTTGCCTGCGATGGCGATGGTAAATCCAACACCGCCATCGCAGGCAAGCCAGCTCCCACATTTGATTGGGTTACCACATAGGTTTTGTGGTGCGCCTGTTACACCACCAACGACAGCAACATGATAAAGATCAGCGCCACCACCGACAGAATGGTCTCCATCGCCGTCCAGGTCTTGAACGTCTCGACCACGGTCATATTGAAGTACTGCTTCACCAGCCAGAACCCCGCATCGTTGACGTGAGACAACACCAACGACCCCGCCCCCGTCGCCAACACCAGCAGCTCACGGTTAACCCCTGGAATCATCCCGACCACCGGCACCACAATGCCTGCGCCGGTAATGGTCGCGACCGTCGCGGAGCCTGTGGCCACACGAATCACCGCCGCCACCAGCCACGCCAGCAGAATCGGGTTGATCTGCGCGTTCACCGCCATGTGGCCGATCACGTCGCCCACACCGCTGGTCACCAGCATCTGCTTGAAACCACCACCGGCGCCGATGATCAGGATGATCGCAGCGGTCGGCGCGAGGCTGGCGTCGAGCAGCTTGAGGATTTGCTTGGAGTGAATGCCCTGGCGATGGCCAAAGGTGTACAGCGACAGCAGCAACGCCAGCAGCAGCGCAGTGATCGGGTGACCGATCATGTCCATCCAGTTGCGGATGGCATGGCCGTCCGGCAGCGCGACGTCGGCGAAGGTTTTGAGCAGCATCAGGAACACCGGCAGCAGCACGGTGATCAGGGTGATGCTGAAGCTCGGCAGGCTTTTGGATTCCGGCTCGCGGGCCAGTTGGTCGACCAGTTCCTGGGACGGGTTGCCCGGAATGTACTTGGCGATAAACGTGCCGAAAATCGGACCGGCAATGATGGCGGTCGGCAGTGCGACGATCAGGCCGTACAGGATGGTCTTGCCGATGTCTGCGCCAAACACGCCGATGGCCAGCAGCGGGCCAGGGTGCGGTGGCACCAGGCCGTGTACTGCCGAAAGGCCAGCAAGCAGCGGAATGCCGATCTTGATCAGCGACACGCCGGTGCGGCGCGCGACGATAAATACCAGCGGGATCAGCAGTACAAAACCGATCTCGAAGAACAGCGGGATGCCCACCAGGAACGCAGCGAACATCATCGCCCACTGAACTTTGTCTTTGCCGAAGGCACGGATCAGTGTCTGTGCGATCTGATCGGCGCCGCCGGACTCGGCCATCATCTTGCCGAGCATCGTGCCCAGCGCGAGGATAATGCCGACAAAACCAAGCACACCGCCAAAACCGTCCTGGAACGCCTTGATGATCTTGTCCACGGGCATGCCCGAGGTCAGGCCGAGAAAGCCGGCCGCGATGATCAGTGCAATGAACGGGTGCACCTTGAATTGGGTGATCAGAACGATCAACCCGATGATTGTGACCACTGCGTCTAGCAGCAGGTAGGACTCGTGGGACATGCCAAACATGGGGGGTCTCTCCTGTTTGTTGTTGTTATTAAAGCGGGTATTGAATCTTTCGCCGGGGGTAGCGCTACCTTTTCCGGCAAAAAATTAATGAGTAGGTTCAAAGCCGTGTTGCAGCCACCAGGCATTGGTTTGCTTGGCCAAGTCCTCAACGCTGTCTTCGCTGGCATTGAGCGCCAGGGTCAGCGGCTCGCCCACGGGCGATTCGAGGGTGGCGAACTGGCTGTCGATCAGGCTTGCCGGCATGAAATGGCCGGGGCGATGGGACACGCGGTCAGCAGCCACGGCGCGGGTCAGCTCCAGGAACACAAACCCCAGGCCCGGCGCGGCTTCGCGCAGGTGGTCACGGTATTTCTTTTTGAGGGCTGAGCAGGTGAGCACCGGATGCTCGCCCGCTTTGAGCGAGCGGCGCAGTTCATCGCAGAGGATATCGAGCCAGCCGGCGCGGTCGTCGTCGTTGAGGGGGTGGCCGGCGCTCATCTTTTCGATATTGGCGGCAGGGTGAAAGCTGTCGCCTTCAATGGCGGTGGCGCCGTTCAGGCGGCACAGGGCTTCGCTGACGCTGGACTTGCCACAGCCGGAAACACCCATGATGACCAGGGCGGTAACAGGTTGACTCATGAAACACCTCAGGACGCAGATAGCGCTACCTTTGCACGCTGTAAGGCTAGTGCAAAAACAGGCTTTTCCCGCGCCGACTTGTCATTTTTATGGAGTGACGCGTGCATCCTCTCCAACTGTTTGAACAGGATCAGGCAACCCAACGTTCAATAATTTGCAGCCATTTGGAGACAGCGCTACCTTAGTGCCTCGATTTTTGTTTGGCAACAGCCTGATGACCTCCAAGAACGATAAAAAATTGCGCACCACCGGTCGCCCGACCCTCAATGAAGTGGCCCGCCTGGCGGGTGTCAGCCCCATTACCGCCTCCCGCGCACTGCGTGGCGTCAGCACGGTGGCTACCGAGCTGGTGGAAAAAGTGCAACTGGCCGCTGCCGAACTGAATTACGTCGTCAACCCCGCCGCTCGCGCCCTGGCCTCGGCGCAAAGCCATTCGGTGGTGGTCATCGTGCCGTCGCTGTCCAACCTGTTGTTTATCGAAACCCTCGAAGCCATCCACGCAGTGCTGCGGCCCAAGGGCTTTGAAGTACTGATCGGCAACTCGCACTATTCGCGTGATGAAGAAGAAAACCTGCTGCGCAACTACATGGCCTACCAGCCACGCGGTTTGCTGCTGACCGGGTTTGATCGCACCGAAAGCGCACGACGGATGGTCGAGGCCAGCAATGTGCCCTGTGTGTACATGATGGATCTGGACCCGAACGCAGGCGTGAATTGCGTGGGGTTTTCGCAATTGAGCGCAGGCGAAACAGCCGCAGCGCATTTGCTCTCCCGTGGGCGCAAGCGCCTGGCGTATATCGGCGCGCAGTTGGACCAGCGCACGTTGCTGCGCGGTGAAGGGTTCCGCCGCGCCCTGCAGCAGGCGGGTATGTACGACCCGGCGCTGGAACTGCTGACGCCACGCCCCTCCTCCGTGGGCTTGGGTGGTGAGTTGTTTTTGCAGCTGCTGGCGGCGCATCCGGACGTGGATGCGATTTTCTTCGGTAACGACGACCTGGCCCAGGGCGCACTGCTGGAGGCCATGCGACACGGCATCAACGTGCCGGAGCGCGTGGCGGTGCTGGGCTTTAACGACTTGCCGGCATCGTCTTTTATGGTGCCGCGTTTGAGCAGTATCAGCACGCCACGGGAAGCGATCGGGCGGCGCTCGGCGGAGCATTTGTTGACGATCATGGCAGGCAACAAGATTGCCAAGCCGGTGGTGGACATGGGGTTTGAGTTGCAGGTGCGCGAAAGCACGTAACTTTCAAAGCCCAAACACAATCAAACTGTGGGAGCTGGCTTGCCTGCGATGGCGGTAGACCTGTCGGCACATCATTGCCTGACACACCGCTATCGCAGGCAAGCCAGCTCCCACATTTTTTTCCGTGCTCGCTTGAGATGTAGGAAGGCTGTAGGACGCGGCTGACATTGCCGTAAGCGCCTTGCCCGGTTGCCTACGCTTACGTCAGAATCCGCCGGCTTGTGCGCTTGGGGGGTGGTCTCTAAGGTGGGTCGGTCACTGAATTTCTCGGTGATCGGGTTTAGTAGCCCGAACTTCCCAACACAATATGCACAAGCCAATTATGGCGGCTGTGCGTAGGGCGCCTTCGGGCGCGCCGGGTTTGTGTGGGATTACCGGTCTACTAACCTGCGCACAGCTGCCACCCAACTTGTTTAGTAGCGATGCGGGTGTGGCACAAACCAGGTACTTCAACCATGCAAAGCGTCAATCCCCCAACTACGCTCTTCACTCTCACACCCGACACACCCCTCGAATCCCTACTGATCAACAGCTACGAAACCGTGTGCTCCGTCAGCACCTTGTTGCTCGACCTGTCCAATGACCTCACCGGCAAACACCGCGACGTGGCACTCGCCATTCATCAACTGAGCGAGTTGTCAGTGCTGATGGTAGGCAAAGCCATGGACCAGCAAACACCACGCACCTAAAGCCTTACTCGGTTAAAAATGTGGGAGCTGGCTTGCCTGCGATGGCGGTAGACCTGTCGGCACATCATTGCCCGACATACCGCTATCGCAGGCAAGCCAGCTCCCACATGTTGTCCGTGCCCACTTAAGATATCGCCGTAAAGTCCTGCCCCTGCTAGATTGACCGCTCGCCATCGTCAGGGAAGCACCATGGGACACTCACTGAAAATCCTCGGCCGCACGTCCTCCATCAACGTGCGCAAAGTGCTCTGGACCTGCCAGGAACTGGGCATCGACTACGTACGTGAAGACTGGGGCATCGGCTTCAAGCCCACCCAGTCAGCCGAATTCCTGGCCCTGAACCCCAACGCCCAGGTGCCGGTGCTGATCGACGACCACGGTGTGTTGTGGGAATCCAACACCATCTGCCGCTACCTGATCGGCCTCTACCAACGCACCGACCTGCTCCCCGCCGAACCCGCGCCACGTGCGCGGGTCGAGCAATGGGTGGACTGGCAAGCCGTGGAACTCAACCGCGCCTGGGGCGACGCCTTCACCGCGCTGGTGCGCAACAACCCCGACGGCCTCGACACAACGCAGATTGCCGCCGCCGTGCAGCGCTGGAATGACAAGATGGGCCTGCTGGAACAACAGTTGGCCAAAACCGGCGCCTATGTGGCCGGAGATGAATTCACCCTCGCCGATATCCTGATCGGCCTCTCGGTGCACCGTTGGCAGAACACGCCCATGGAGCGCCCGCCCTACCCTGCCATTGCGGCGTATTACCAACGCCTGAGCCAACGCCAGGGCTTCAAGACCTTCGCCCTCGACGGCCATCACTAAAACAAGGACTCACTGTGAAAGGACTCAACGTACTGCTTACCGGCGCCTGCGGCAGAATCGGCAAGACATTTTTCGAAGCCTCAAAAGAGCGCTACCGCTTCACCCTCACGGACCGCATCGCGCCGGCGTTCGACCTGGGCGAGCACCGTTTTGTCCATGCCGACCTCAGCGACAAAGCCAGCCTGGCTGCGCTGCTTGATGGCATCGACGTGGTCGTGCACCTGTCGGGCATCCCCCACGCCAGCGCGTCGTTCGACGAGTTGCTACCGAACAATATCCTTGCTACGACTTACCTGTTCGAAGCCGCCGTGGCCGCCGGCGTGAAGCGTTTGGTATTCGCCAGCAGCGCACAAACCATCGAAGGCTACCCGGTAGACCGGCAGATCACGCCCGGCATGCAGGTAATGCCCGCCAACCTGTATGGCGTGAGCAAATGCTACGGCGAGGCGTTGTGCGGCTACTACGCAGCCAAGACGCCACTGTCGACCATTGCCCTGCGCATCGGCGCCTTTGAGTTCCCCGAAACCCACGACCTCAACAATGCCCGCGACCTCAGCGCCTGGCTCAGCCCACGGGACGCGGTGCAATTGCTGCAACGCTCGGTGGAGGCCGAGGGCGTGAAGCACCTGATCGCCCATGGCATTTCCAATAACCGTTTCAAGCGCCTGGACCTGAGCGAAACCACGCGGGTGTTGGGTTACCATCCGGTCGATGATGCATTCCAAGCATTTGAAATCCCGATTACTTATTGAGTTCTGCCCATGCCTGCACTCTCCACCGCCGACGGCATCGACCCGATCCGTGCTGCCCACATCAGCGCGCGCATTGACCGCCTGCCCGCCGTCGCCACCGTCTGGCGCCTGGTGGCGCTGCTGTCGATCGGTGGTTTTTTTGAGCTGTATGACCTGTTCCAGACCGCCTATATCAGCCCCGGCTTGATCAGCGACGGTATTTTCCACACCGGCAGCGAGGGCGTGTTCGGCTTCTCGGACCAGGCCGCGTTCGCCTCGGCAACCTTTCTGGGCCTATTCCTCGGCGCCAGCCTGCTCAGCCCTATCGCCGACCGTTTCGGGCGCCGGGCGATCTTTACCTTTGCGTTGATCTGGTACACGGTCGCCACGGTGTTGATGGGCATTCAAACCTCGGCGCTGGGCATTATCGGCATGCGTTTTCTGGTGGGTATTGGCCTGGGGATCGAGCTGGTAACCATCGACGCCTACCTGTCGGAACTGGTGCCCAAGCGCATGCGCAGTTCAGCGTTCGCCTTTGCGTTTTTCATCCAGTTTCTGTCGGTGCCGGCGGTAGCATTGATGTCGTGGTGGCTGGTGCCCCAGGCGCCATTCGGGGTCTCTGGCTGGCGCTGGGTGGTGCTCAGCAGTGCAGTGTTTGCGCTGTTTATCTGGCAACTGCGCAAGCGCCTGCCGGAATCACCGCGCTGGCTGGCGCAAAAAGGTCGCTTTGATGAAGCCGGGCAGATCATGGACAACCTGGAGGCGCGCTGCCAAAAGGATCACGGCAAACCGCTGGAAGAACCTGAACCGCAGGCCGTCAGCGTGCAAGGCAGCGGCCGTTTTGCCGATATCTGGCAACCGCCGTACCGGCGCCGTGCGTTGATGCTGATTGTGTTTCACGTGTTCCAGGCTATCGGCTTTTTCGGCTTCGGCAATTGGTTGCCGGCGTTGCTGTCGGGCCAGGGCGTGAGCGTGACCCACAGCCTGATGTACGCCTTTATCATCACCCTCGCCTACCCGCTGGGCCCGTTGTTGTTTGTAAAAGTGGCCAACCGTTTCGAAAATAAATGGCAGATTGTCGGCTCAGCCATGGGCGCGATGATCTTCGGCAGCCTGTTTGCCCTGCAAACCACGGCCGTGGGGCTGGTGATCTGCGGGGTGATGATCACCTTCTGCAACGCCTGGCTGAGCTTCAGTTATCACTCGTACCAGAGCGAGTTGTTCCCGACCAATATCCGCGCACGGGCGGTGGGGTTCTGCTATTCGTTCAGCCGCTTGTCCACGGTGTTCAGCAGCTTGTTGATCGGTTTTATTCTGGAGCACCTGGGCACGCCGGGCGTGCTGGCGTTTATTGCCAGCAGCATGTTGATTGTGATGATCACCATCAGCTGGTTCGGGCCGCGCACGCGCAATTTGGCGTTGGAGAATATTGCGCACTGACGGCAACAGTTGGCCGCCTGCGGGACAATGATTGCCGCGACGCCCGCGCCATCCCCAACAAAACCGGGGGTGGTGCACTCGGCATGCTATTTGCTCCAGCTGTCGCACCGAACATTTCCACAGGTGACCGATCATGCTGGTTAATAACAACGCCCAAGCCGTATCGACCGTGCAACAGCTCAAGCGTCCCGACATGGACCCGGCCAACGCTGCCGCCAGCACGCTGTACAGCGGCGCCCTGCAAGCGGCGCAGCAAAGCGTGACCGTGCCGGCCGCGCAAAAGGATTTGGACAAGGCCAACGATCGCATCGACGAAGCCTTCGCCAAGACCCGTGTGCAGCTGCAAGCCACCACCGCCGCCCCTACCGCATCGACGGATGTGCCGGCAGCCGGTTCGAGCACCAGCACCGCACGCGCCGACTTCACCGACTACATGAACAAATCCCCCGCCGAACGCATCCGCGAGCAGTTGCTCAAGGAACAGGGTTTGACCGAGGCGCAAGTGCAAGCAATGCCGCAGGAAAAACAGGACGCGATTGCCAAGCAAGTGGCTGAACGCGTGAAGCAGCAGCAAGATCAGCAGGTAGCGGCGAAGGCCACTGATCCGGCGCAGGCGGTTAAAGAAACCCTGGCCGCGATCTGACCGACACCGCTGATGATCGTGATGATCGTTCCCACGCTCCGCAGCCAAGGACGCTCCGCGTCCCAAGAGCGGACGCGGAGCGTCCAGTGAGGCATTCCCACGCGGAGCGTGGGAACGATCTTGAGCCCCCAGCCTTACTGCAGTTGCAACGTTGAGTTGAACTGGCTGATCGCATCCACCACATGCCGCGAGCCTTCCTGAATCTCCAGGATCACCTGCCCCGCTTCATTCGCCAATTCCACACCCAGCCCCGTACGGCTCAGGCTCGACTGCATGCTCGACACCGCACTCAGCGACAGGTCGTGGTTCTTGCGCACTACATCCACAATCTCCACTGTCGCCTGACTGGTGCGTGCGGCAAGGCTGCGCACTTCATCGGCCACCACCGCAAAACCACGCCCATGCTCACCCGCCCGCGCCGCTTCAATAGCTGCGTTAAGCGCGAGCATATTGGTCTGCTCGGCAATGCTGCGGATGGTCTGCACGATGGAGCCGATGATGTCCGATTGCTTGCTCACCGCATCGATACTCTGGGCCGCCTGATTCAAGTCGCTGGAAATCTCTTCAATGATCTGCACGGTTTGCTGCACCACCTCCGAACCTTTGCGCGCACAGGCATCGTTTTGTACCGAGGTGGCATGCGCCGAATCGGCGGCGGTGCGCAGGGTGGTGACCTGGTCGGTGATGTCACTGGCGAATTTCACCACTTTGTACAGGCGCCCGTTGGTGTCGAAAATCGGGTTGTAGGACGCTTCCAGAAACAGGGTCTTGCCGTATTTGTTCTTACGCTCGAAGCGATGGGAATGATATTCCCCACGGTTGAGCGAGGCCCAGAACGCCTTGTAGGCCGGCGACTCAACCTCGGCACGGTGGCAGAACATGCTGTGGTGCTGGCCGATGATTTCTTCGCGTGAGTACTGCACGGTGCGCAGGAAATTGTCGTTGGCGTTGAGAATCTGGCCCTGGGGCGTGAACTCGATCACCGCCATTGAACGGCTGATGGCGTCGATCAGGCTCTGGTTCTCGTGTTCATGATGGACCCGCGCCGAAATATCCGAAGCCACTTTGATCACGCTCTGCACCTGGTTGTTGCTGTCGAGCACCGGCATATAACTGGCTTCGAGCCACACTTCTTCGCCACGCTTGTTCAGGCGCATAAAGGTGCCGCTGAGGGCTTCGCCCCGCGCCAGGTCACGCCATAGCTTGGTGTAGGCCTCGGTGTGGGTGTAGGCATCCTCGCAAAAAATGCGGTGATGCTTGCCGCGAATTTCCTCCACGTTGTAGCCCATGGCTTGGCAGAAGTTGTCGTTGGCATCGAGGATGATGCCGTTGCGGTCGAACTCGATCATTGCCATGGAACGGCTGATGGCGGCGAGTTTGGCGTTGGCTTCGGTGAGGGCACAGGAGAAACGTTCGATTTCTTGCAGGTCGGATTTGTGATGGCGGTTGAACATGGTCAGATCACCCTTGATTCCCGGCGCCTGAAAGGCGCATTCCATTCATTTTTTGGATAGTGCTGGCTAACCTTCATGGGGAAATAACCATCCGAAACGCTTTATATGCCAAACGTCATCAACGGTTCTGGGTGAGCATAGACAGGGCTTGGCGCTATGCAAGGCCACTAGTCAGCCAGCATTTTTAACAATGCGCTTGCCGCGGCTGAAGGCGGCCGGGTGGGCGAGCCGACCAAGGCAAATTCGCGATACAGCGGGACGGTCAGCGGCATCACGCGCAAGCCATTGCGCTTTACCGGCAAGGCCATTTCAGGTACCAGCGTGACGCCGACGCCTTCGCGTACCAGGCTGTAGGCGCTGTTCCACTCGCGTACTTCCACGCGAATATCGCGCAGGGTAAGCCCCGCAGCGCTCGCCAAGCTGCGGGCACTGGCGGTGCAACCGCCGGTGGCAAGTACAAAGGGTTGCTCCAGCAGTTCCTCAAACGACACGCTGGCGTTGGCCGGGCGCTGCGCCAAGGGATGATCGGTCGGCAACACGGCCATCCAGCAATCTCGCCCCAATACGCTGGCGTTGCGCTCGGGCCTGGGGTTGAGCACCACGCCCAGGTCGATCAGGCCGGCGTCAAGCAAGGTGAGCACTTCGCTGTCCGTGACATCCAGCGTGGTCACTTCAATACCGGGGTTCAGCTGACGAAAACGCTGCAGCAGCGGCGTCAGAAAAGTCGCCATCACCATCGGGAAACTGGCGATGCGAATACTCCCACGCAGCAGCGGCCGAGCGTCGTCGACCGTTGTACGAATCGCCTGCAACGCCCCCATCATCACGCGCGCTTGTTCGATCACACTCAACCCGAGCGCGGTGGGCAAGGTCTTGCGCGGCTCGCGCGTGAACAATTGCGCCCCCAAAGTCGCCTCCATGTTGGCCATGGCCTGGCTGGCAGCGGACTGGGTCATGCCCACCTGCTCGGCAGCCGCCGTAATGCTGCCTTGATCGGCCACGGCCACCAGCAAGCGCCAGTGCATCAGGTTCATCATGGCAGTAGCTGTCCTTATGGGTGGGGTCTGAAGGTTTAATTTTACCCACGGTGCCATGCCCGCGAGACTGGCGCAAATTCAACCGAGTAGCCCCACATGAAACTGTATTTTTCCCCGAATGCCTGTTCCCTCGCCCCCCATATCGTGCTGCGCGAATTGGCGCTGCCGTTCGACTTGGTAAGGGTCGATAACAAGGCCAAAACCACTGCCGATGGCGCAGACTTCCTGCAAATAAACCCCAAGGGCTATGTGGCGGCGCTGCAACTGGATAACGGCCAGGTGCTGACCGAAGCCAGTGCGATCCTGCAATACCTGGCCGACCTGAAACCCGCCGCCCGGTTGGCCCCGGCCAATGGCAGTTGGGAGCGTGTGCGTTTGCAGGAATGGCTGAATTTAATCGCCAGCGAGATTCACGGCGGGCTGGGGATTTTCTTCAACCCGGCGATCCAAGGCGAAGTGCGAGCCACGTTTGTGGCCAAGTTGTTCAAGCGCTTTGAGTTTCTGGTGCAGACGCTGGAGCGTCAGGATTATTTGCTGGGCGAGCAGTACTCGGTAGCGGATGCGTATTTGTTTGTGCTGCTGCGCTGGGCGGCGGTTCATGACATTGATCTGCAGCCGTGGCCGGCACTGACGGCGTTTCAACAACGCGTTGGCGCACGGCCTGCCGTGACTGCGGCGCTGGCTGCTGAAAATCCATGACCTGAAATGCAATCCACTGTGGGAGCTGGCTTGCCTGCGATGACTGTGTGTCAGGCAATGATGTGCTGTCTGGGCCAGCGCTATCGCAGGCAAGCCAGCTCCCACAGTTGATGTTCATTGGTTTAGAGCCTTGAAGACTATTTGCTGCACATCGACCTTTTTCGGGATCAGGCCGTTGGCGAAGAACAGGTCGGCGGTGCGCTGCTGATTGGCGATGTCGATGGCCTGCAGCGGCCGAATCGGCTCCGGCGAGCGGTGTTCGAAGTAGCTTTTGACCACCGCCGGTTGCAGGCCCAGGGTCTTGGCCATCAAGGCGATGCTTTCTTCGGGCTGGTCCAGAGACAGGCGCTGGGCCTTGCCGAGCGTCTTGATGATGGTGGCGACGGCGTGCGGGTACTGTTTGGCAAACGGGCTGTTGACCACAAAGAAACTGCCGGCCGGGTTAAGGCCCTGGCCGTCGCCCAATACGCGGGCGGAGCCATCGACCACGGCCGCCGAGTAGTACGGGTCCCACACCACCCATGCGTCGACTTTGCCTTGTTCAAACGCAGCACGGCCATCGGACGGCGACAGGTACACCACATTCACATCCTTCCACTGCAAGCCCGCGCGCAGCAGGCTTTTGAGGAACAGGTTGTGTGCGCTGGAGCCCTTGAGCAGCGCCACGCGCTTGCCCTTGAGTTCGGCCACGCTTTGGATGCTGCTGGCTGTGGGCACCAGCACCGCTTCGGTTTTGCCTTCATTGGGCTCGACAGCGAAGTACTGCAAGTCGATGCCGGCGGCCTGGGCGAAGATCGGCGGGATGTCGCCGATATTGCCAATGTCCAGGCTGCCGGCGTTCAGCGCTTCGATCAGTGGCGGGCCGCCGAGGAATTCAGTCCACTGCACCTGGGTGCCGGGCAGCGCCTCTTCGAACAGTTTGTGCTCACGGGCCAGTACCATGCTCACCGAGCTTTTCTGGTAGCCGATGCGCAAGGTAGACGGTTCGGCCGCAGACACCGCTGCCGAAAACACAAGTGAAGCCAGAACCACACTGAAAAACTTAACCATCATTGTTACCTCCGATCGTTCCCACGCTCTGCGTGGGAATGCCGCCAGGGACGCTCCGCGTCCCGCTCTAAAATCGTGACGCAGAGCGTCACGGGATGCATTCCCACGCGGAGCGTGGGAACGATCAGCTACAGGCCAGCTTTGACCTTGGCCGCGACATCCGCAGGCACCCATTGCTGCCACACTTGCGGCTGCTCTTTGAGGAACGCCAGCGCGACCTGGCGCGGCTGTTCACGTTTCTCGCTCATTTGCGCAAGGATGCCGTTGAGCAGGTCGATCGGCAGGTCGACTTTTTCAAAGAAGGTGACTAACTGTGGGTACTGCGCCTTGAACGGCGCCGACACACCAATCGCCAAGTGTGCAGGCATCGAACGGGTGCCAATGGGGTGCGGGTTGTTGGCGTCGGCCAGGGTTTTCCAGGCGTCGGCGTTGAACGGCGGTTCTTCGAGCTTGATCAGCTTGAAGCGGCCCAGCAGTGGCGTCGGCGACCAGTAGTAGAACAACACCGGTTTGCCACGGCGGATCGAGGAGGCCACTTCAGCATCCAGCGCCGCGCCGGAACCGGTGCGGAAGTTGACGAAGGTATCGGTCAGGCCATAGGCCTTGAGCTTCTGGCTATTGACGATTTCCGAGGTCCAGCCGGTGGGGCTGTTGAGGAAGCGGCCTTTGCTCGGGTCTTCAGGGTCGCGAAATACGTCCTTGTAGCGCGCCAGGTCAGCCACTGACTTAAGCTGCGGCGCCAGCGGTTTGATGCCGCGTTCGGCCTCACCCTTGATCACGTATTCAGGCACCCACCAGCCTTCGGTGGCACCTTTGACCGTGTCGCCCAGGCCGAACACTTTGCCTTCGGCCTCGGCCTTGACCCACGCCGGACTGCGCCCGGCCCATTCTTCGCCGATCACCTGAATGTCGTCCTTGGCCAGGGCGGCTTCCAGGCTCACGGTGCTGCCTGGCAAGGTGTCGGTGGGCAGGCCGTAACCTTTCTCGACGATCAGGCGCAGCACTTCGGTGATCAGGCTGCCGCTTTCCCAGGTGATGTCGCCGAAGTGGATGGGTTTGATGGCCTCGGCGGCCTGGGTTGGCTGCGTCAGGACAGCGAGAGCCAGCAGCGAGCCACCGAGCAGGTTTTTAATTGTTTTCATGCAGAACCTCATTTTCCGGAACACAGGAGATCAACGGTGGGAGCTGGCTTGCCTGCGATGGCGATGGTGGCTTCAACATCGCTATCGCAGGCAAGCCAGCTCCCACACTGGATCGGTGTGCCACTCAAGTTGTTTAAAAGTCATAACTGAGCCGCGTGTAGCTGTATGGCTGGCCGGGCGTCTGGCGCAGGCAACGGTTGAGGGCGCGGGCCATGTAGCCGCTGACCGAGCGTTGGGAAATCCCCAGTTCGGCGGCGATCTCGGGATACGTCAGGCCATTGAGCTGCGAAAGCAAAAAGGTCGCCTTGACCTTGGCCGGCAAGCCGTCGAGCAATTGGTCGATGGCCTGCAGGGCTTCGAGCATTTGCGCGAGGTCTTCGGGCGACGGTGCGTTGCAGGTTTCGTCGTTGTCCAGGGCGCCGAGATGAGCGCGTTCCAGGTCACGGCGACGCCACAGTTGGTACATCAAACGCTGAGCGATGGTGGTGAGCAAGGCGCGGGGCTGACGAATCGGCAGCACGCCGGGCGAACTCAGCAGTTGGACGAAGGTGTCGGCGGCGATGTCTTCGGCGTGTGCGCGGGAATCGAGGTGGCGGTGCAAACGGCTGCACAGCCAGTCGTAATGACTGCGGAACAATCCGCCCACGTAATCGCTGTGAGAAGTGTCGGCGCCGGACATAGTGGCTCCATCTGAGAAGGTTGCGCGTTATGTCCGGTGTTCCGGTGGAGCGATCCTAGCAAGGCCGCTTATTCTTTAATAATATTTAAAATGCATTTTTATATAACCGATTGTTCGCACGATGATCGTTCCCACGCTCTGCGTGGGAATGCAGCCCTGGACGCTCCGCGTCTGCTCCTGAACGCGTAACGCGGAGCGTCACTGGAGGCATTCCCACGCGGAGCGTGGGAACGATCAGCGTAGGTGCGGGTAGCCGGCAGTGGCGGCGGCTTGTTGATAGTTCAGCAGGACTTGATAGTCGTCTTCGCTGGCAGGCAGAACTGCCTGGATGCCCAGGGTTGCGACCACGTGCGGTAAATCCTGCAACGCCTGATTCATCACCTCACGAATGTGCGCCACTTGCTCATCGCTCAAGTGCAGCGGGCCGATAAAGGGCAAGGTCGGGCTCGGTGCGCTGCGGGTGACGGTGCGCAGCCCCGCCACTTCTTCGGGGGCGAAACGGGCGAGGTAGTCGTAGGTCACGCTGTCGACGGCGGCAAGGTCGGCGCGGCCTTCGCGCAGCCAGCGCAGGCTTTCGCGGTGGGCGCCGCTGATGCCGACGCTGGCGAAGAAACGGCCGTCGCGTTGCAGCGGGGCCAGGCGTTCACGCAGCAGGTTCATGCCGCTGTTGGAGTCGTGGCCGTTGATCACGCCGCGACTGTCGTAGAAGTCCGCCAGTTCGTTAAGCGAGCTGTCCTCGCGGGTCAGCAGCAGGCTGCAATGTTCGCCCTGGCTGCTGTGGGCCAGCTCATAGCGCGGGCGGCCGATCACGCGCACTTTGCCGCGCAGTTGGGTCATCAGCGGGTAGCCACAGGTTTGCGTCACCAGCAGCTCGGGCGCGAGCCACAGGCCGTGCAGGTCGAGGTGGTCGGCGTTGCGGCGCGTCAGGTTCAGGCGCTCAAAAATACGCGTCAGCCACGCTTGGTTGGCCTGTTGCACCGCTGCGGGCGCGACGTACATCCGCAGCTCGGCGTAGTGGTCACTCATGGTCGTCTCTCACGCAAAAGGGTGCCTTGGGCTGTCGATGGCCTTGAGGCCGTGGCGGCTGATCAACTGGCCATAACCCTGCACCAGAAAGCCGCCACTGCGCGCGACCCATTGTTCACGTCGCGCCCGGTAGACCGTGGGCAGCAGATACCAGGGCAACTTGGGCAAGTCGTGGTGCACCAGGTGCAGGTTGTTATTGAGGAACAGCCAGGTCCACGGCCAGGACGCTTCGTTGAGCACCGTACGCTGTTCCGGCTGCGGGTGCGGGCGGTGTTCATAGTAGGAACGGATCGACGCCAGGGACAAGGCTGGCGCGGTCACCAGCAGCAGGTAATGCCATACCGGGATGGCGCTGGAGTGGGCGATAACGCCGAGCATCAGGATTGTCACGCCGCCGTGGGCCAGCCACATTGGCCACACCTGGGGCAGGCATCGGAGTTGATGACGCGCCAATCGGGCGATGGCCAGCGGCGATGCCAGCAGAAAACGCCCCAGTAGGGTTTTGGTCAGCCAGTGAACGCCGCGCTTGAGCAACGAGCTGTTATCCCACTGGTGTTGATTGAGGTAGCGGCTTTCCGGGTCGATGCCCGGCAGGGTCAGGTCTTCGTCGTTATGGTGCAACAGGTGACTGTCGCGGTACAGCGTGTAGGGATACCACACGGCAAACGGCGCGTAGCCGAGCAGTTTGTTGATCAGGGGCGAACGGGTGGGATGGCCATGCAGCAATTCGTGTTGCACCGACAGCCAGAGTGTCACCAACGGGATCAGCAACACCGTGCTCAGCCACAGGCCCAGCCAGTGGCTGGCGAGGATCACGGCGAACCAGCCGGTATATACGCCGATCAGCAACAGCCAGGTCGGCCATTCGGTGACTGCGGTAAAACTGCGTGCCAGGGCTTCGATTTCCCGGCGTTGGGTCAGATCAAGGTAGTTGGCCATCGGCAGCTCAGAGCAGGTGTTTCCTGCTCTGTGCAGTGAGGCGCAAAAATCTTGCAGATCGTTTGGTTCTAAGCTTGTAACTCAGTGACCGAACAGGCCGGTTTCAGTCTTTTTGGCTTTTTTGTCGGCGCGTTTTTCATCGGCGGTCTTTGCCGGCTTTTTCTTCGCGGCTTTCTTTGAATCCATACCTTTGGCCATGATGCATGCTCCACGTGAAGGGGATGTAACACTGGGTATACCACCTATTGCCCGGCAGAAGGCGCTTATAATCGGCGGCCCTTGATTACGTTGCTCAAACACCATGCCCGAACTGCACATCCAACTGCTGGCAGAGCCACTGTGGCCGCTGCTGAACAAGTTTTACCGCCGCCATAATTCGCCGATGAAGGCCCTCAAGGGCGGCCGCTTGTGGGTGGCGCGTGACAGCGAGATTGTCGCCGGGTTGTGCCTTACGCCTGTGGTGGGAGGGCAATGGCTGACCGGCGTGTTTGTTGACCCGGCCTATCGCGGCCACGGGCTGGCGGCGCGGTTGATTGCTGCGGCAGTGGCCGATGTGGAAGGCACGGTGTGGTTGCTGTGTCATCCGCAGCTGGAAGGGCTCTATCAACGTATGGGTTTCACCCAGGAAACCACCCTGCCCCAATCGCTGGGTGAGCGCCTGGCGCGCTACAAACGCAACAAGCCAATGATCGCCATGGGCTTAGACCTTTTAGTGAGGTCCACTGCGGATAATGTGTGATCGGCCCGTGCAAGGCCCGTGCTAGCCTCGACAGCACAGTGGCCCCTTACAGGATGATCATGAAAACCACGCTTGCAGCGCTGTCTCTTACCGCCCTCCTCGCTCCGGCTTTAAGCCAGGCAGCGAATGCGCCGATTACCGCCGAGCAATACGCCAGCGTGCTGGCCGGCAGTTGGCGCGACCCGGCCAATAGCGCGCGTGACGGTTACCGCCACCCGCAGCAAACCCTGGAGTTCTTCGGCCTGAGCGCCACACAGAGCGTGATCGAAATCACCCCGGGTGGCGGTTGGTTCAGCGAAATTCTCGCGCCGCTGCTCAAGGACCACGGGCATTACATCGCCGCCGTGCAAGCTGCCAGCAGCAGTGCTTATGCTGCGACGTCCGAACAGAACCTGAAAAACAAATTCGCCGCCGACCCTGCGCGCTATGCCAAGGCCGAAGTCGTCGAGTTCAACCCCAAAGCCCCGGTGCTCGGCAAACCGGCTTCGGTGGACGCCGTGCTGACCTTTCGCAATGTGCATAACTGGGTAGACGCAGGCACCGCGCCAGCGACCTTCAGCGCGTTCTACACCGTGCTCAAACCAGGCGGTGTGCTGGGCGTGGAAGATCACCGGGCCAAAGACGGCGCGGACCTGGAAGCGATCAAGGACAGCGGCTACCTGACCACGGCGCAAGTGGTGAAGCTGGCGACGGACGCCGGGTTCAAGCTGGCCGGGCAGAGCGAGGTGAATGCCAACCCCAAGGACACCAAGGATTACCCGGGTGGCGTGTGGACGTTGCCGCCATCGCTGCGCTATGGGGAGCAGGATAAGGCCAGGTATGTCGCGATTGGCGAGTCGGATCGGATGACGTTGCGGTTCGTTAAACCCGCCCGATAACTCTGTTTGGAATGCATTCCAAATGTGGGAGCTGGCTTGTGTGGGAGCTGGCTTGCCTGCGATGCAGGCACCTCGGTTTATCAGTGTCACCGAGGCGATGCTATCGCAGGCAAGCCAGCTCCCACACAAGCTCAGCTCCCACATTTTTATCTCAGTGTGCCTGAGGGTTACTCGTCAGCGTTTGGATCCATATCCGGGAACATCACTTCGATAAACCCGAATTTGCTGAAGTCGGTAATCCGCGAGGGGTATAACCGGCCGATCAGGTGATCGCATTCATGCTGCACCACCCGCGCATGGAAGCCGTCGGCAACGCGCACGATCGGCTCGCCCTTGGGATCGAAACCCTCGTAGCGAATCTGCTGGTAACGATCCACTGCACCGCGCAGGCCGGGCACGGACAGGCAACCTTCGTAACCTTCTTCGAGCACCGGGCTGAGCGGCGTGATCAGCGGGTTGATCAGGATGGTCTGCGGCACCGGCGGCGCATCCGGGTAGCGTTCGCTGGCCTCGAAACCAAAGATAACAAGCTGCAGGTCCACACCAATCTGCGGCGCGGCCAGGCCGACACCGCCGACGTGTTCCATGGTCTGGAACATGTCATCAATCAACTGCCACAGCTCAGGGCTGTCGAACATTTCCGGCGGAACCGGTGGCGCGATGCGCAGCAGGCGCTCGTCGCCCATTTTCAGGATTTCACGGATCATCGATCAGACTTCATCGGTAGTGGGCTTGGAGTGGTCCCGGCCCAGGCCTGAGA
Organism: Pseudomonas sp. PA-5-4B; assembly: GCF_021606215.1. NCBI lineage: Bacteria > Pseudomonadati > Pseudomonadota > Gammaproteobacteria > Pseudomonadales > Pseudomonadaceae > Pseudomonas > Pseudomonas sp. PA-5-4B. Next base: position 22,239 of record NZ_WKDB01000042.1, read on the forward strand.
CGTGCTGTTTTTCATTCGTGTGGCTGTCTTCATCAAATTCCTTTTCACCTGGGTCCTTGCCTTCGGCCGACATGTGCTCGATCACGGCATTCATCTCCGCGCCGAGCAACAACACAGCGGCGGAAATATAGAAGTACAGAAGCAGGACGATGATCGCACCGATACTGCCATACATCGCGTTGTAGTCAGCAAAGGTTTTGACGTAATAACCAAAGCCCAGCGAGGCGATGATCCACACCACCACGGCCAGCACTGAGCCTGGGGTGATAAAGCGGAATTTTTGCTCAACATCGGGCATCACGTAGTACATGAGGGCCACGGCGAACATCAGCAGAATCACGATCAAGGGCCAGCGCAGGATGGTCCATAAGGTGACCACGAATTCCTGCATGCCGATCTGCCCGGCGAGCCATTCCATCACTTGCGGGCCGAGCACCATCAGTGCGGCAGCAGCGAGCAACATGCCGGCGATGCCGACAGTGTAGAAAATCGACAGCGGGAAGCGCTTCCAGATCGGCCGGCCTTCGACCACGTCATAGGCGGCGTTCATCGCGCTCATCATCAGGCGCACGCCGGCCGAGGCGGTCCACAGCGCGATCACGATACCCACCGAGAGCAAACCGCCCTTGGACTGCTGCAACTGGTCGATCACCGGGTTGACCTGCTCCAGCGCCTGGGGCGGCAACACCAGTTCCGACTGCATGCGCAGCCAGGTGAAAAAGTCCGGCAGGTGCAGGAAGCCGATCAGGGCAATGAGGAACAGCAGGAAGGGAAACAGCGAGAACAGCATCTGGTAGGCCAGTGCCGAGGCGTAGGTGGGCATTTCGTCATCGACGAATTCCTTGACGGTGCGCAGCAGCACTTTGTGGAGCTTGAGGCCGTCTAGTACCGGAAAAATCATAGCGTCTCCTTTCGCCGCAAAAGGGTGAGGTCGTGGGCGACTCAGGGGCCGTTTTCTACATCAAAGTAGCCCATTTGGCGACTTTGAAACAATTTCCAAACTTTAGTTGCACGCTTCACATAAAAACGGCCATCCGTAGATGGCCGTCGGGCTGCATGAATCCAGCCGGCGATTCAGTGTTACTTGACGGCTTTTTTTACCGCATCTTTGGTGTCGCCGACGGCTTTTTCGACCTGACCTTTCTTCTCCTGCAAAACGCCTTCAGCGTGCAGCTTGTCATTGCCGGTGACTTTGCCGACACCTTGCTTGATGTTGCCGACAAGTTCATCTTTCAAACCTTTTGCCTTATCCGATGTGCTGCTCATGGTATTTCTCCGAAAGAACAATCAAGGGTTTTGGTCATTACCTAGAGATTGACCCGAGGCCGTTCGGCAGAGTTTCAATTATTTTCAGCGCGCATTTCATCGCCGGCGACAGGTTTGGCTTTATGTTTTGCCGCCAACCCATGAGAATGCCCGGCACATTCAGGCTATAACGCTGAATAACAGATCCCGTAGGAAGGTTATGAAACTCAATAAAGCACAGGCCATCGCCCGCAGAAACCAGGAACTGGGCGGTGCCGTACTCGGCGTCAACAACTGCCACTTCACCGACCTGGACAGCAAACGCAACATCTGGTGGTTCGACCTGCCGCTGGTGCGCATTGGTGTGGGCCAGTACGAGTGGGTTCACTTGTTGATGCACAACGCCGAGACTGACCAGTTGCTGCACCTGAAAGTGCCGACGGCGTTCCTGCGCGAACACATCGAAGGGCTGGTGGTGCGCAACGCGGGCAAGCGCAAGCCGGAGATTACCCTGGAGCTGAGCGCGGATAAGGATTCGTTCTTGAAGGATGTGCGCCCGGCAGGTGCTGGCGTGGGCTTCGCGCAGTTCGCCTTGTAACAACTCGATTAAAACATGTGGGAGCTGGCTTGCCTGCGATGGCGGTATACCCTTCACAGTTGGGCTAGCTGATCCACCGCTATCGCAGGCAAGCCAGCTCCCACATTGGACTGCATTCCAGTTCGGGCCAAAAAAAACCCCGCATCAGCGGGGTTTTTTATGGGTTACTTTTTAAGGCCCAGCTTCTTCAGCTCTTCATCGCGCAACTCACGGCGCAGGATCTTGCCCACGTTGGTAGTCGGCAATGCATCACGGAACTCCACGGCCCTGGGCACCTTGTAGCCGGTGACGTTGGCGCGCATGTGTTCCATGACCTGGTCCTTGGTCAGGGTCGCGCCTGGCTTGACCACGATAAAGATCTTGATGTGCTCACCGGATTTTTCATCCGGCACACCGATGGCCGCACATTGCAGCACGCCCGGCAGGCTTGTCAGCACGTCTTCCAGTTCGTTGGGGTAGACGTTGAAACCGGAGACCAGAATCATGTCTTTCTTGCGGTCGACAATGCGGATGTAGCCGTCTTGCTGGATGATCGCGATGTCACCGGTCTTCAACCAGCCTTCACTGTCGAGCATTTCGGCGGTGGAGTCGTCGCGCAACCAGTAGCCCTTCATCACCTGCGGGCCTTTCACACACAGCTCGCCGGTTTCGCCCAGCGCCAACTCGGTGCCGTCGTCGGCGATGACTTTGCACAGCGTGGAAGGCACCGGAATGCCGATGGTGCCGATCTGGATATGCTGGATCGGGTTGACGGTGGCCACCGGGCTGGTTTCGGTCATGCCGTAACCTTCACAGATGCCACAGCCGGTCACGGCTTTCCAGCGCTCAGCCGCAGCCAGTTGCAGGGCCATGCCGCCCGACAAGGTCACTTTGAGTGCGGAGAAGTCCAGCTTGCGGAACGCCTCGTTATTGCACAGCGCCACGAACAGCGTGTTCAAGCCGACAAAGCCGCTGAACTTCCACTTCGACAGTTCCTTGACCATCGCCGGCAGGTCGCGCGGGTTGCTGATCAGGATGTTGTGGTTGCCGATCAGCATCATCGCCATGCAATGAAAGGTGAACGCATAGATGTGGTACAGCGGCAGCGGTGTGATCAGGATCTCGCAGCCTTCGTTGAGGTTGGAGCCCATCAGCGCCTTGCACTGCAACATGTTGGCGACAAGGTTGCGGTGGGTGAGCATCGCGCCCTTGGCCACGCCGGTGGTGCCACCGGTGTATTGCAGCACAGCCACATCGCCGCTGGCCGGGCTGGCGTCGTTAACCGGTTGGCCGTGCCCCTTGGCCAGCACGTCGTTGAACTTGATCGCCTTGGGCAAGTGATAGGCCGGGACCATTTTCTTCACGTACTTGATGACGCTGTTGATCAGCAGGCGCTTGAACGGCGACAGCAAGTCAGCGACTTCGGTGACGATCACGTGCTTGACGGCAGTCTTGGGCACGACTTTTTCAGCCAGGTGCGCCATGTTTGCCAGGCAGACCAGGGCCTTGGCCCCGGAATCATTGAATTGGTGTTCCATTTCCCGCGCGGTGTACAGCGGGTTGGTGTTGACCACGATCAGCCCGGCACGGATGGCACCGAACACGGCCACCGGGTATTGCAGGACGTTGGGCAGTTGCACGGCGATTCGATCGCCGGGCTTCAAATCGGTATGCTGTTGCAGGTAGGCGGCGAAGGCGCCGGACAATTCGTACAGTTCACCGTAGGTGATGGTCTTGCCCAGGTTGCTGAAAGCCGGTTTGTCGGCGAAGCGCTGGCAGGACTGTTTCAGTACCGCCTGAATATTCTGATACTCGTCTGGATTGATGTCTGCAGCAATCCCGGCGGGGTACTTATCCTTCCAAAAGTCTTCGTTCATGGAAGCCCACTCCTCAGCGACGCGAATTCATCATCGCATTTGATGCGATTATTATTGGTGTATGTTTTTTTAGGTGAATCTGGCGCTTTCAAGCAGGCCGAGAAGTCACAAAGCGCGCCGAGAGTAGCAGCTTTGCCAAGGGCCGCCTAGAGCCAAAAGAAGGCCCCACAGTCATAAACATGACTCAAGAATATCTAATGGTCATTTTTAGAGCAAAGATTCTATAAGCCAGTAAATCGCTCTGGAATGGGCTTTACGGAGCGATAAATAGCAATGTGGGAGCTGGCTTGCCTGCGATAGCGGTGAATCAGTCGATAAATCGGGTGACTGATATATCGCTATCGCAGGCAAGCCAGCTCCCACATTTTTTATTGCATTTCACATCAGGCGATGTCGCGCAGCTCCCTGCGCAAAATCTTGCCCACCGGCGTCATCGGCAACGACTCACGCAACACAATGTGCTTGGGCACCTTGTACCCGGTGAAGTTGGTCTTGCAGTACGCCTTCAACTCATCAACGCTCACACCTTGGGCGCGCGCCACCACAAACAGCTTCACCGCCTCGCCGGTGCGTTCGTCCGGTACGCCGATCACCGCGCAGTTGGCCACTGCTGGATGCGCCATCACCACGTCTTCGATCTCGTTGGGATACACATTGAAGCCCGAGACGATGATCAGGTCTTTCTTGCGATCGACGATGCTGACAAAACCATCGGTGTCGATCACCGCAATATCACCGGTTTTGAGCCAACCTTCGGCGTCCAGGGTCTCGGCGGTGGCCACGGGTTGCTGCCAGTAACCCTTCATCACCTGCGGGCCTTTGATGCACAGCTCGCCGCGCTCGCCCAGGGGCAGCTCGCGGCCTTCATCATCAATCACTTTCATCGCCGTGCCCGGCACCGGAATGCCCACGGTGCCCAGCCGCGACTGGCTGCCGTAGGGGTTGGTACTGGCCACCGGCGAGGTTTCGGTGAGGCCGTAACCTTCGCCGATGGAGCAACCGGTGAGAGCCTTCCAGCGCTCGGCGGTGGCCTTGACCAGCGCAGTGCCACCCGAATTGGTGATCTTGAGATGGGAGAAATCCAGGGTCTTGAAGTCGGGGTGATCCATGAGCGCCACGAACAGCGTGTTCAACCCGAGCAAGCAGGAGAACCGCCACTTTTTCAGCTCCTTGATAAACCCGCCGATGTCACGCGGGTTGGTGATCAGCACGTTGTGGTTGCCGGTCACCATCATGCACATGCAGTTCGCGGTAAAAGCATAGATGTGGTACAGCGGCAGCGGCGCAATCATCACCTCCTGCCCTTCTTTCACCAGCGGCTGGCCGTCATCGGTGACCTGGGACATGCACGCCCGCGCCTGCTGCATATTCGCCACCAGGTTGCCGTGGGTGAGCATCGCGCCCTTGGCCAGGCCGGTGGTGCCGCCGGTGTATTGCAGCACGGCGATATCATCCAGCGTCACCGGGTGGCGAACCACCGCCTGGCCCGCGCCCATGCGCAAGGCGCGCTTGAACGACACCGCACGTGGCAGGCTGTAGGCCGGGACCATTTTCTTGACCTTGTCGACCACGGTGTTGACCAGCCAGCCTTTGGCGGCGGGCATGAAGTCGCCCATCCTGGCTTCGATCAGGTAGTCGATCTCGGTGTCGGTGCACACGTCCTGCACCCGCGAACCGAACAGGTTGAGATAGACCAGCGCGCGCACGCCAGCATCCTTGAACTGGTGGCGCATCTCACGCGGGGTGTACAGCGGGTTGGTGTTGACCACGATCAACCCGGCGCGCAGCGCGCCGAACACCGCAATCGGGTAATGCAGCACGTTGGGCATCTGCACCGCGATGCGCTCGCCAGGCTTGAGGTCGGTGTGGTTTTGCAGGTAGCCGGCGAACGCGGCACTCTGGCGCTCAAGCTCGGCGTAGGTCAAGGTGATGCCCATGTTGCTGAACGCCGGACGGTCGGCAAAGGCCTTGCAGGAGCGTTCAAAGACCTCGATCACCGATTTGTAGGTAGTGAGGTCGATATCATTGGGAACGCCCGCCGCGCGTTTGTCATTCCAGAAATCAGGTTGCATTATTCTTGTCCTCGTACCTGAGTGTGTCCGGCCGCTTTCTCATTGGTATAAAAAGCGGAGCTTTGGGGACGTTAGCAGCTATGGCCAAACAGGCAAATACGCGCAACTGTGTCATTTATTGTATGAATCTTGCCCCTAACGTGTAGGCAGATACACCAGCCCCGGCCAGATGAGCTATACACTGCAACGACCCTGAGCAAAGGAAGCGCTATGAATCACAGCACCTTCTGGCTGACCGCGAATGACCGCAGCCGCCTGTACGTCAATCAATGGCTGCCGGACGGGCCCGCCAAGGCCATGATCATGCTGTCCCACGGCATGGCCGAGCACAGCGGGCGCTATGCACGCCTGGCCGAAGCGCTGTGCGCAGCCGGCTACGGCCTGTACGCGCCGGACCAGCGTGGCCATGGCCGCACCGCCGATGAAGGCACGCTGGGCCTGTACGCCGAAAAGGATGGCTGGAATAAAGTGGTGGGCGACCTCGCCAGCCTCAACCAGCACATCGGCCAGCAGCAGCCGGGCCTGCCGATCATCTTGCTGGGCCACAGCATGGGCAGCTATATCGCCCAGGCGTACCTGTTGCACCATAGCGCGAGCCTGAACGGGGCGATTCTCAGCGGTTCGAATTACCAGCCGGTGGCGCTGTACCGCGCCGCCGGCGTCATTGCCCGACTGGAGCGCGCACGCCAAGGCCTGCGCGGGCGCAGTGCATTGATCGACTTTTTGTCGTTCGGCTCATTCAACAAGGCATTCAAGCCCGACCGCACCGCGTTTGACTGGCTAAGCCGCGACCCGCTGGAGGTGGACAAGTACATCAATGACCCGCTGTGCGGCTTTCGCTGTACCAACCAGTTGTGGATCGACTTGCTCGGCGGCTTGCAGCAAATCAGCAAAGCGTCCAACCTCGCACAGATCGATCCGGGCCTGCCAATTATGATAATGGGCGGCGAATGTGATCCGGTAAGTGAAGGCAAACGTCTCAAAAGCCTGGCCCATGCCCTGCGTGAGGCTGGTTGCCAGAACCTGCAATTGAATATCTACCCGCAGGCGCGTCATGAAGTGTTCAACGAAACCAACCGCGATGACGTGACAGCGGATGTTCTGAAGTGGCTCGACCAGGCCTTGACGTTACGCAGGCCGGCGCGCTGCGAGTAACTTTTTCCTTTAAAATCAATCTATTAAATTACCGATTAGCCACAGGATGCACCTTTAGATGACCCAGGTTACCAACACCCCATACGAAGCCCTCGAAGTCGGCCAGACCGCCAGCTACAGCAAGACCGTCGAAGAGCGCGATATCCAGCTGTTCGCGGCGATGTCCGGCGACCACAACCCGGTGCACCTGGATGCCGAGTACGCCAAGGCGACCATGTTCAAGGAGCGTATCGCCCACGGCATGTTCAGCGGCGCGTTGATCAGTGCAGCGGTAGCGTGCGAGCTGCCTGGGCCGGGCACTATCTACATCGGCCAGCAGATGAGCTTCCAGAAGCCGGTAAAAATCGGCGACACCTTGACCGTGCGCCTGGAGATCCTGGAGAAGTTGCCCAAGTTTCGTGTGCGCATCGCCACGCGCGTCTTCAACCAGCGCGATGAGCTGGTGGTGGACGGTGAGGCTGAAATTCTTGCGCCGCGCAAGCAACAGGTTGTTACGTTGACTGAGCTGCCGCCGATCAGCATTGGCTGATAGAAATCTCGAAATCAATACAAAGCAAATGTGGGAGCTGGCTAGCCTGCGATACACACACCTCGGCGTATCAGTTACACCGGGGTGATGCTATCGCAGGCAAGCCAGCTCCCACATTCAGTTACAGCATAGGCAGTTACAGCATAAGCAATTACAGCAATGTGCTTACGAGTTAGCGCGAGCCTGGTTACGCAGGGCTTTCACCTGGTCGTGGTTACGTTGTGCGCCGTGGAACTGACGCTCAACCAGGTCACGAATACCCAGCAGGTTGTGCTTGTTGATTTTCTCGATCGCTTCCTTGTAAGCCTTCAGGGCGTGGTCTTCACCGCGCTCGGCTTCGTTCAGTACTGCCTCTTCATCTTTACCGGTGACCAGCGACTTCACGTCGACCCAGCCACGGTGCAGAGCGCCGGCAACCGAACCGGATTCTTCCGGATCGCCACCCAGGGCACGCACGGCGGTTTGCAGCTCGGCTGCGGCAGTGGCGCAATCGGCGGAGCGTTTCTGGAACAGCGCCTTGAGCTCAGGATGCTTGATGTCTTCAGCACAAGTCGCGAAGCCTTTCTGGCCGTCTTTGCTGGTTTCGATCAGGTCGTTGAGTACGGAGATCGATTCTTTGTTGATGTCAGTCATTTTTCAATTCCTTGTGCAGGTTAGAAGGTTGTCTTAATGAGTGCAGCGCCCGTGCCAGGTTTTGAAAAATTAATTTATTGATATATATCAGCTACTTACAAAATATTGAACCATCTGTATGTACGTTATTTGCATGATCTGTCATTTGGCCTTCATGCAGAATGCCTGTATTTTCCAAGGACTCGACGCCAACCCTTGAAGCCCATGAACCCCGAAAAACTCGAATTGCTGATCACCCGCGAAATGCCCTTCGGCAAGTACAAGGGACGCATCATCGCCGACCTGCCCGGCCCCTACCTGAACTGGTTTGCCCGTGAAGGTTTTCCTCACGGCGAGCTGGGCGGTTTGCTCGCTTTGATGCAGGAAATCGACCACAACGGCCTGTCCGAACTGCTGGAGCCGCTGCGCGTAAAACACGGCAAACCTGCCCCCCGTCATTAAAGAGCGCCCGCTATGCCAAGGAATGCAGACAACGAACGTCACTGGCACGCCATCGCCCAGCGCTATGAGCTGGAGCCTGGCCCGATCAATCTGGAAAACGGCTACTTCGGGCGCATGAGCCGTGCTGTGCAGGCGCAGTATCTGGAGCATGTGGCCTTTATCAACCGCAGCAACTCGCTGTATGTGCGTCAGCGCTTTGAGCAAGGTGAAAATGTCGAGATCCGTCGGCAACTGGCCGGGCTGATCGATGCGGATCCGGAGGCGATCGCTTTCACCCGCAACGCCACCGAGGCTCTGCAATCGCTGATCCGCAACTACAACGGCCTGCAACCAGGCGATCAGGTGCTGATCAGTGATCTGGAGTACGACACGGTCAAAGGTGCCATGCGTTGGTTGGCTGGTGTTCGCGGTGTGGAGGTAGTCGAACTTGCCCACGCCCACCCGGCCAGTTTCGACAGCCTGGTGCAGACCTATCGCAATGCGTTCGTGCAGTACCCGCGCCTCAAGCTGATGGCGCTGACCCATGTCACCCACCGCACCGGCCTGGTGATGCCTGTCGCAGCCATCGCCAAGGCGGCGCGTGAGCATGGCGTGGACGTGATTCTTGATGGCGCCCATGCGTTGGGCCAGATTGACTTCAACCTCGCCGAACTGGGCATTCAGTTCGCCGGGTTCAACCTGCATAAATGGATCGGCGCGCCGCTGACCCTGGGTTTTCTGTACATCGCCCCGGAGCGCCTGGCCGATATCGACCCGGACATGGGTGAGTTTCACTACCCCTCCAGCGACGTGCGTGCGCGCACCTCCTACAGCACGCCGAATTTTCCGGCGTTGATGACCTTGCCGTTGGTGCTGGAGGAACATCGCAACCTCGGCGGCTCGGCGGCCAAGGGTGCGCGCGTCAATTACCTGCGTGATCGCTGGGTCAGCCAGGTGCGCGGGTTGCCGGGGATTGAGGTGCTGACACCGGATGATCCGCGGCTGTATTGCGCGATTACGGCGTTCAAGTTTACTGGGCGGGATCAGACGGCGATGGCGGATCGGTTGCTCAAGGAGTACGACCTGTTTACCACCACGCGCACAGGTGCGGCGTTTGGAACCTGTATTCGGGTGACGCCTGGGCTAGTGACGTCGGCGGCAGACATCGATGTGTTGGTCAACGCAATAACTGAGTTAAGCACGGACTAAAACTGTGGGAGCTGGCTTGCCTGCGATGGCGGTGTATCAGTAGAAACATCCTAACCTGACCCACCGCTATCGCAGGCAAGCCAGCTCCCACAGTTGATCGGAGTTGAATGTGAGTTTTTTGCAGGCAAAAAAAAGCGGTACACCGACCAAGTGCACCGCAAAAATGCCGTTAAGCACAGCAACAACGATTCGGTAAATCAGATCAGTCCAGCAGTGCCAGCGCCTGTGCGGTGACTTCCTGGATACGGGCCCAGTCGCCGTTCTTGACCCATTCAGGGTCCAGCATCCAGCTACCGCCCACGCACATCACGTTTTTCAACGCCATGTAGTTTTTGATGTTGGCCGGGCCAACGCCGCCGGTTGGGCAGAATTTAACTTCGCCGAACGGGCCGCCCAGGGCCTTGATTGCAGCCACGCCGCCGCTGACTTCGGCCGGGAACAGCTTGAAGCGGCGATAACCCAGGCCATAGCCTTCCATGATGCCGGAAGCATTGCTGATGCCAGGCAACAGCGGAATCGGGCTGTGCACCGAGGCTTCCAGCAGGTCACGGGTAATGCCGGGGGTGACGATGAACTGCGAACCGGCAACCTCGGCCGCTTCGAGCATGTGGCGGTCGAGTACGGTGCCGGCACCGGTGCACAGTTCAGGGCGTTGCTCGCGCAGTACCTGAATGGCCTTGAGGCCGAACTCGGAGCGCAGGGTCACTTCCAATGCGGTCAAACCGCCGGCTGCCAGGGCATCGGCCAGCGGCAGGATGTCCTGTTCGCGGGCGATGGTGATCACCGGCAGGATCCGCGCCTTGGCGCAGAGGCTGTCGATCAGGGCAACTTTGTCCGCCATGGACACGGTCGGTTGAGGGCTTTTCATAGCGGCTGATCCTTGGCTCATGGGCACCAGTAAATCTCTAAAGTAGGTTGCAAAAACGCGCGAATCGGCATGGCAGCAACGTCGTCACTGGCCAGCGCGGCGCTCAAGGTGGTCAATTTCGAACTGCCGGAAATCGACAGCACGGTGTAATGGGCCGTGGCCAGCAGCGCGCGACTCATGGTCAGGCGCTGGTGCGGCACAGTCGGCGCCAGCATCGGCCAGCAACGGCGCGTGCCGTCAGGCTTGAGCGCCTCGCCCAGGTTGGGGCTGTTGGGGAACAGCGATGCGGTGTGGCCGTCATCGCCCATGCCGAGTACCAGCACATCGATCGCGGGTAGCTCTGCCAACTGGCGATCGGCCAGTTCGGCGGCGTCTTCCAGGTTCGCGGCAACGTTGTACAGGCTGAGGAACTTGGCCTTGGCCGCCGGGCCCTGGAGCAAATACTTTTTCAACAGGCCGGCATTGCTGTCGGCATGTTCCACCGGCACCCAGCGCTCGTCGGCCAGGGTGATGGTGACCTTGGACCAGTCCAGGCCTTGTTTGGCCAGGTTCTGAAAAAACGCCACGGGGCTGCGGCCACCGGACACGACCAGGGTCGCTTCGCCACGGGCACTGATGGCCGCGCGCAGTTGCTCGGCCACGTCAGTGGCCAGGCCATCGGCCAGCAACACCGGCGTGCGGTACTCATGGGCTGTCACGCCCTGAGGCAGTTTCAATTCAGATATCGCCATACCACGACCTCCCATCCCGCGTGATCAGTGCAATTGAGCTCATCGGCCCCCAGGACCCCGCCGCATACGGCTTGGGCGCATCACCGGATTTTTTCCACCCGGCGATCAACTGGTCACACCACTTCCACGCGGCTTCGATTTCATCTTTGCGAACAAACAGGTTCTGATTGCCGCGCATTACTTCCAGCAACAGCCGCTCGTAGGCATCGGGAATCCGTGCACTGCGATAGGTGTCGGAAAAATTCAGTTGCAGCGGGCCGCTGCGCAGTTGCATGCCCTTGTCCAGGCCTTGCTCTTTGGTCATCACGCGCAAGGAAATACCTTCGTCCGGCTGCAGGCGGATGATCAGTTTGTTGCTGATCTGCAGGCGCTGCTCGGGGGCGAAGATATAGTGGGACGGTTCCTTGAAGTGAATGACGATCTGCGACAGCTTTTGCGGCATGCGTTTGCCAGTACGCAGGTAGAACGGCACGCCAGCCCAACGCCAGTTGCGGATATCGGCACGCAGGGCGACGAACGTCTCGGTGTCGCTCTGGGTGTTGGAGTTCTCTTCTTCCAGGTAGCCCGGCACCGGCTTGCCGGCGCTGTAGCCGGCGATGTACTGGCCGCGCACCACTTGGGTGGTCAGGCCTTCCGGGCTGATCGGCGCCAGGGCCTTGAGCACCTTGACCTTCTCGTCACGGATGCTGTCGGCGGACAGGTCGGCCGGTGGGTCCATGGCGATCAGGCACAGCAGCTGCAGCAAGTGATTCTGGATCATGTCACGCAGTTGGCCGGCCTTGTCGAAGTAACCCCAACGGCCTTCGATACCGACCTGCTCGGCCACGGTGATTTCCACGTGGGAAATGTAGTGCTGGTTCCACTGGGTTTCGAACAGGCTGTTGGCGAAACGCAGCGCAATCAGGTTCTGTACGGTTTCTTTGCCCAGGTAGTGGTCGATGCGGTAGGTGCGGTTTTCCGGGAAAAACTGCGCCACGGCGTCGTTGACCTTGCGCGAGGATTCCAGGTCCGAACCGATGGGTTTTTCCAGCACAACGCGGGTGTTGTCCGCCAGGCCGACCTTGGCGAGGTTCTCGCAGATCGCGCCATACACCGCCGCCGGGGTGGCGAAATAGGCGATCAGGCGTTGGTCGCTGCCGACTTTTTCGGCCAGAGCGACGTAGTCATCGGCTTTCATGAAGTCGACGTGCACGTAGGCCAGACGCGCCAGGAAGCGCGCGGCCACAGCTTCGTCGAGTTCCTTGCCGACGTAGTTACGCAGTTCTTTTTCGATATGGGCCAGGTGCTCCTGCTCGGAACCGGCTTCACGGGCCAGGCCCAGGATGCGCGTATCGTCGTGCAGCAGCCCGGCGCCATCGAGTTGGTAGAGGGCAGGAAATAACTTGCGCAGCGCCAGATCACCCAAGGCGCCAAACAGGGCAAAGGTGCAGGGTTCTACGGTTATCGAAGGCATGATGTTTGTTCTTTTATCAAGTTAAGCTACAAATACCTTTTTTCAAGGCATCACTCAAGGAAAAATGTAGTAATAACCACAACATTTTCCCGAAATACGCATTCCGAGTGGTGGTGTTCAGCTACCCTCAGTAGGATAGGCCACCGCAAAGGGCCACTCGTCGATGGGTTACCGCCCTTTATTTGCATCGTCGCCCGAAGGAAAGACTGAATGGACCGCGTGCGAAATCTTCTGGAACAGATCCGGAACCGCCTCGAAGAATTGAACAAGGCCGAGAAAAAAGTCGCCGAGGTCATCCTGCAAAACCCACAGCAGGCAACCCGCTTCTCGATCGCCGCCCTCGCCCAAGCCGCTTCGGTCAGTGAACCGACGGTCAACCGTTTCTGCCGTTCGTTCGGCGTCAGCGGTTACCCTGAACTTAAATTGCAGCTGGCGCAAAGTTTGGCCAGTGGTGCGGCGTATGTGAGCCGCGCCGTGGAAGCCGATGATAACCCTGAGGCCTACACCCAGAAGATCTTTGGCAGCGCCATTGCCTCCCTGGACAGTGCGTGCCAGGCCCTCGACCCGGCGCTGATCAGCAAGGCCGTGGATTTGTTGATCCAGGCGCGGCAGATCCATTTCTTCGGCCTCGGCGCTTCGGCACCGGTGGCCATGGATGCGCTGCACAAGTTCTTCCGCTTCAACCTGGCCGTGACCGCCCATGCCGACGTGCTGATGCAGCGCATGATCGCGTCTGTGGCGCACACCGGCGAGCTGTTTGTGATCATTTCCTACACCGGGCGTACGCGGGAGCTGGTGGAAGTGGCGCGTATCGCCCGCGAAAACGGTGCGTCGGTACTGGGCGTGACTGCCGAGAACTCGCCCTTGGCCAAGGCCAGTACGGTGAGCTTGAACATTCCATTGCCGGAAGACACTGACATCTACATGCCGATGACGTCGCGGATCATTCAGTTAACGGTGCTGGACGTGCTGGCAACCGGCATGACCTTGCGCCGCGGGGTGGATTTCCAGCCGCATCTGCGCAAGATCAAAGAGAGCTTGAATGACAGCCGGTATCCGGTGGGGGATGAGTTTAACTAGCAGCAATCTCCACCAGCAGTACCGACCCTATCGCAGGCAAGCCAGCTCCCACAGTGAACCGAGCTGCCCATTTGGAATGCATTCCCCTGTGGGAGCTGGCTTGCCTGCGATAGCGCCATAAGCTCCACCACTAAACCCCGGCCCGCGCCTGCAAACTCAGGTGCGCCCGCTCCCCCGGCGCCAGACTGGCTGCCGCCATCGCCGACTCCACACACACAAACCCCGACGCCTCGTTAAAGCTCACGCCCAACAACGGCCGGCTGCCTGGATGCCACACCACGGTGTCAGCGCTGTCGCCGGTGTCGATGCACAGCTCACGTTGCCAGGCGTGGTCCTTGAGCTGCAGTTCACCCTCATGCTGGAACACCCGCTGGCATCCACCATCCACCCTTAGCTCGCCTTCCTGCTGGCAAACCTGGCGACTGAGCTGGTCATAACCTTGCGCGCCATCGAGCCCAGACAGCGCTATCTCGTCGACGTGACCAATACGCCAGTAAGCGTGCAACGCATGGCTCAGCTGGCACGGCAATTCGTCCTGGTGCTCGGTGCTCAAGCGCAACTCAAGGGTTTCGCCCAGGTGCGCGTGCAGGTCGACCTGCCAGTCGCACAGCTGCAATTGCCAGTGCAGGCGCACACCGTCATCGTCGGTGCTGCTGTCGAGCAGTTTCCAGTCGATCAGCCGCGCCCAGCCATGGGACGGCCAGGCGTTTTCGCTCGGATGGCGCCCATACCAGGGCCAGCACACCGGCACGCCACCACGGATGGCGCCGACTTGTGGCCACTTGGCTGCGCACCACAGCCAGGGTTTCTGGCCTGTGGGCTGAAAGTGCAGCAATTGCGCACCCTGGCGGCTGAACACCGCCTGGCACAGCGGATGGTCGATCACCAATACATCGCGCATCTGAAAGCGCTCCCAGGCGAACACCGGTTGTTCACGCAGGGATTTGAAAAAGCGTTGCAGCGGATGCTCATGCATGTGCCACGGTCCTGGAGTTCATTGTTGCTCAAGCTTGGTTACCCTGTGGGAGCTGGCTTGCCTGCGATGGCATCGCCTCGGCCATCCAGGCAGACCGCGTCGTTTGCATCGCAGGCAAGCCAGCTCCCACATGGGTAGTGCAGCGCGCCCCAAAAAAAGCGGGTAGCCATGGCTACCCGCAAAATGCGCACAGAGAGAAGGAGCTTATCGCAACAGCGTTAGAACGTAGACTGAATTTTCAGGCCCGCTACCAACGCGTTGTCGACTTTATCGACGCCACCTGGGTGGGTAACGTATTGCAGGTTAGGACGCACGGTCAGCCAGTTGGTGACGTGGAAGCCGTAGTTGATTTCAGTGTTGTACTCGGTGTCACGCAGCGGCGCGTAGCCCACCTGATCGTAGTCGGTGAAACCACCGGCTGCGTTCAGCAACTCTGCGTTTTTCCTCACGTCCTGGTTGACATGGATGCGGGAGAAACCGATACCGACGTCATCTTTTGGACGCGCATCGAACGGGCCTTTGTAGACCAGCATCAACGACTGATAGTTGTCGACGAGGTTGGTGTCCTTGTCGTGGAAGGTGGCGTTGGCCGCGATGTTCAGGCCGCGCGACGCGTCGCCGTTATGGGTGGTAAGTTGCTGCTGCACAACGCCCCAATAGCCGCTTTTGCTGCTACGGGTACGGTAAGCCAAGCCTGAGGTGGCGGCATCGTTGCCGTTAACGTCTTCACGTACGTCGCTGGCATCCGCGGCGCTCTTGTAGTAACCCACGCGGTATTCGCCCGGCAGGCCATTGACCTTCGGCGACCAGACCAACTCCACCGGAATCACGGTGCCCTTGGTGCCGCTGCCGCTGAGTTTGAAGCCATTGCCGTGCTCAAGCTGCGACGGGTTCTGGTTGTACGCACCGATCTGCGCATACAGCTCAGGCGTGATGTTGTACTTCACGCGGATAGCGGCCTGGGCGACCGGCCAGTTGTACCAGGTGTTTACATAGTTACCCACCTGCGAGCCACAGAACGACAGGTTCTGGAAGTCGCATGGGAAGGTGTTGAAGTCTTCGCCTTCACCGAAGTAACCGAGTTTCACGTCCAGCTTGTTATCGAACATCTGGTGCTGAATCCAGAACTGGGTCAGACGCACCATGTGGCCACGACCATAGACTTCCATCGACGAACTCAGCGTGCCGGCACGCGGGTCACCGATACGGTCGTTGGAGATGTTTTGGCCATTACGGTTGGTCAACTGGATCTTGGCCTGGGTGTTGTCCCAGCCCCACAGCTTTTGCAGATCGAGCGCTACGCCCAACCCGAACTGGTCGGAGTAACGGCCGGTCTTGTCGTCGTTATAGCCGCCGTGCAGGTTGGCGCCCATTTCCCCTACGTAGTCAGCCTTGATGTCGATACCTTGCTCGATCAGCTTGGTACGCTCGCCACCCCAATCGCCGGTCATCCACTTGGAATCGGCGCTGAATGCATCGGCCGCCATCGCATTGGCGGACAATACCAGGGCTGCTGCTGCTGACAGTTGGCAGATCAGCCGAGTGTTGTTGTGTTGCTTTTTCATCCCTACATCCTCGTCTTTATTGTTATTTAACTGTTTTTATCTAACGCGGGTTACTTTTTTTTAACCAAAACAACAAGTTATCTGCTTCAGCGGCCTTTGAATTGGGCCACGTTGTCGGCATGCCCGTGTGCAGGCAATGAGGCAGCAGTGCCCAAGCGTTCGCCGGTTTTGGCGTCGAACAGCAATACCTTGGCCGGGTCGAATTGCAGGGTCAGGGTCTCACCGACCTGCGGTGCAACGTCCGGCGCGAGGCGGCAGCAGACTTTGGTGTCATTGAGTTGCACAAACACCAACGTGTCCGGACCGGTCGGCTCAGTGACCTGGACTTCGGCACGAATGCTCGACGACCCATTCGCTTCACCCGTGGCCAGAACAATTTGCTCCGGGCGCAGACCCAGGATCACATCGCGATCTTCAAGCCCAGCATCACTCATACCCAGCGGCAGCTCGCAACGGGCCTGGCCGCTGTCGAGCAGTGCCACCAGGCGACCGTCCTTGCGTTGCAGGCGCAAAGGTATGAAGTTCATTGGAGGTGAACCGATAAAGCTTGCCACAAACAGGTTGGCCGGGTCGTTATAGATTTCTTTCGGCGTGCCAAATTGTTGAATGATGCCGTCCTTCATCACCGCCACTTTATCGCCCAGGGTCATTGCTTCGATCTGGTCGTGGGTGACGTACACGGTGGTGGTTTTCAGGCGCTGGTGCATCAGTTTCATTTCGGTGCGCATCTCGACACGCAGCTTGGCGTCGAGGTTGGACAGCGGTTCGTCGAACAGGTAGATCTTCGGCCGACGTGCCAGGGCGCGGCCCATGGCCACACGCTGTTGCTGGCCACCGGACAACTGACCTGGCTTGCGGTTAAGCAGGTGCTCGATCTGCAGCAGCTTGGCCACGCGCGCCACTTCGGCGTCAATATCCGCCTGGGGCATCTTGCGGATCTTGAGGCCGAACTCGATGTTCTCGCGCACGCTCATGGTCGGGTACAGCGCGTAGGACTGAAACACCATGGCGATGTCACGGTCCTTGGGGCTCATGCCGCTCACGTCCTGGTCGCCGATCATGATCGCGCCGCCGGTGATGGTCTCAAGGCCGGCGATGCAGTTCATCAGCGTGGATTTACCGCACCCCGAAGGGCCGACCAGAATCAGGAACTCACCCTCTTTGATCGACAGTTCGATGTTCTTCAAGGTGTCGGGCAGGCCGGCGCCATAGGTCTTGTTTACATTGCGAAGTTCGAGCGTAGCCATGATTACCCCTTGACCGCGCCGGCCGTGAGGCCGCGCACGAAATACTTGCCTGCGATCACATAGACCAGCAGGGTCGGCAGCCCGGCGATCATCGCCGCCGCCATATCCACGTTATATTCCTTGGCCCCGGTGCTGGTGTTGACCAGGTTGTTCAGCGCCACCGTAATGGGCTGCGAGTCGCCGCTGGAGAACACCACGCCAAACAGGAAGTCGTTCCAGATCTGGGTGAACTGCCAGATCAGGCAGACCATGATGATCGGCGTCGACATCGGCAGAATGATCAGCCGGAAGATGGTGAAGAAACCTGCACCGTCCAGTCGCGCCGCCTTGATCAGAGCATCTGGAATGCTCACGTAGTAATTACGGAAGAACAGCGTAGTAAACGCCAACCCGTAGACCACGTGCACAAACACCAGGCCCGTGGTGGTACTGGCCAGGCCCATCTTGCCGAGGGTGAACGAGGCCGGCAGCAGCACGGTCTGGAACGGCAGGAAGCAGCCGAACAGCAGCAAGCCGAAGAACAGCTGCGAACCTTTGAAGCGCCAGAACGACAGTACATAGCCGTTCAACGCGCCGATGGCGGTGGAGATCAGTACCGCCGGAACGGTGATCTTGATCGAGTTCCAGAAGTAACCGTCAACGGTGGCCCAGGCCTTGACCCAGCCGATGCCGGTCACGACGGTCGGCCAGCTCAGCAGGTTGCCGGTGCTGATGTCTTCGGGGGTTTTGAAGCTGGTCAGCAGCATCACCACCAGCGGCACCAGGTACAGCAGCACGGCGAGGATCAGCACCGCGTAGATCGCGATGCGACTCAGGCTGATGGCAGGTTTGGAGGCGAGACTAGTCATTGCGCTTGGTCCTCAGCTCGGAATACAGGTAAGGCACGATGATCGCGAGGATCGCGCCGAGCATCAGGATTGCACTGGCCGAGCCCATGCCCATCTGGCCACGGCTGAAGGTGAACGAGTACATGAACATCGCAGGCAGATCGGACGAGTAGCCCGGGCCGCCGGCGGTCATGGCCGCTACCAGGTCGAAGCTCTTGATCGCGATGTGCGCGAGGATCATCACCGCACTGAAGAACACCGGGCGCAGGCTTGGCAGCACCACGCTCCAGTAGATGCGCGGCAGGCTGGCGCCATCGATTTGCGCGGCGCGCACGATCGACTGATCAACGCCACGCAGGCCGGCCAGGAACATCGCCATGATGAAGCCCGAGGCTTGCCACACGGCGGCAATCACCAGGCAATACACCACGCGGTCGGGGTCGATCAGCCAGTCGAGACGGAAGCCTTCCCAGCCCCAGTCACGCAGAAGTTTGTCCAGGCCCATGCCCGGGTTGAGCAGCCATTTCCAGGCCGTACCGGTCACGATCATCGAGAGCGCCATCGGGTACAGGTAAATGGTGCGGATAAAGCCTTCGCGGCGGATTTTCTGGTCGAGGAAAATCGCCAGTGTCACGCCGATCACCAAGGTGATGCCGATAAACATCCCGCCGAACAGCGCCAGGTTCTTGCTCGCCACCCACCAACGGTCGTTGTCGAACAACCGCGCGTATTGTGCAAGACCAGCCCATTTGTAGCTGGGCAGGAACGTGGACGTGGTGAACGACAGCACGAATGTCCACAGGATGTAGCCGTAGAAGCCCACCAGCACGATGAACATGCTCGGCGCCAGCACCAGCTTAGGGAGCCAGCGCTGCAGCGCATCGAACGGCGAGGCCTTGCTGAACACAGCAACAGAACTCATGGGAAAATCCAGTACAGGGAAAAAGGACTACAGGAGCAAGCCTTGTGAGGGGTCAGGGGGTTTCCCCTCACAAGGACCAGCCGTGCTAACCGTTACTTGGCAGACTTGATCGCAGCGCCGAGTTTCTTGGCGGTGTCGGCCGGGTCGGCTTTCGGGTCGTTGATGTAGTTGGTCACGACATCAAAGAACGCACCTTGTACCGCCAGGGTAGTGGCCATGTTGTGGGCCATACTTGGCTGCAGGCCACCGGTCTTGGCGTCGGCAAGGAAGTCCTTGGCAGCGGTCTGGGCGCAGGAGTCGAAACCGAGCTTGTCCATTTCATTGAGCATGTCGGTACGAACCGGGATCGAGCCTTTGTTGATGCTGAAGACTTTCTGGAAGTTTTCACCCAGTACCACTTTGGCGATGTCCTTCTGACCTTCCTGAGTGCCCTTGTCTTTAACCTTGAACACCGCCAGGGAGTCGATGTTGTAGGTAAAGGCTTTGTCGGTACCCGGGAAGGCTACGCACTCGTAGTCTTTGCCGGCGACTTTCTTGGCGGCAGTCCACTCGGACTTGGCCCAGTCACCCATGATCTGCATGCCGGCCTTGCCGTTGATGACTTTGCCGGCTTCCAGGTTCCAGTCCTGGCCTTTGCCGTCGACGTCCATATAGGTCGCGACCTTTTTAAGCTCAGTCAGGGCCTTGACCATTTGCGGGCCGGTCAGCGCGTCGTTATCCAGGTCAACCAGGGCTTTCTTGTAGCCGTCGGCACCCATCACCGACAGTACGACCGCTTCAAATACGGTGCTGTCCTGCCAAGGCTGGCCACCGTGGGCGAGCGGGATGAAGCCTGCGGCCTTGAGTTTGTCGCCGGCTGCGTAGAATTCTTCGAGGGTGGTCGGGTTCTTGGTGATACCGGCTTTCTTGAAGACTTCCGGATTGATCCACAGCCAGTTTACGCGGTGAATGTTGACCGGCACGGCAACGTAGTTACCTTCGTACTTCACGGTATCGGAGACTTTCTTGTCGAGCAGCGAGTCCCACTTTTCTTCTTTGGCGACGTCTTTAAGCACGTCGGTGTCGAGCAAGCCAGTGGACGCCCATTCCTGAATGTCCGGGCCTTTGATCTGGGCAACGCCTGGCGGGTTGCCAGCGACTGCGCGGCTTTTCAGCACAGTCATTGCAGTGGCGCCACCGCCACCGGCTACGGCGCCGTCTTTCCAGACGAAGCCATCTTTCTCAACTTGAGCCTTCAGTACGTCTACTGCTGCTTTTTCACCGCCTGAGGTCCACCAATGCACAACTTCAACCGTCCCTTTCGAGTCGGCGGCAAATGCACTGAGGGGAAACAACGAGGCAATGGAAATAGCAACGGCGAGGCGATTAATCGCGTTCATCTGAATACCTTTTCTTGTTGTTATGCATGCAAGTCTAGAGCTTGCGCTGCACGGAGTTTAAACATGGATTTTTAGCGCGCAGGTAACAAAGGGACGCACAAATGTCACCACTTGGTGACATAGCATCCTTGACCCAATGCGCTGGTCATACTCGGTGACAAGGGTAGTACAGGCAGTACGACCGCTTGCCAGGCATGGTACAGGTCCGGCTTGCCACCCCAGATCTTGCTGCTGGGCTGGTTGTGCGGGCTGAGTTCGTGGTGCCAGCTGCCGTTGATACGGTCGATAAAGTGGCTTTCGCAGAACTCCCAAAAGCGCCGATACCAGGTTTCGTAATGCAGCTCGCCAGTGCGTTTGAGCAAAGCCTGGGCCGCCGCGCTGGCTTCGGCATGGGTCCAGTGCAGGCGCTCGCGCACCACTGGCTGGTGCTTCCAGTCCAGGGTGTAGACGATGCCGGGAGCGCCGTCCACGGCCCAGGCGTATTCGCAGGCGCTGGCGAACAGGCCGCGGGCGTCGCTCACCAGCCAGTCCGGCGTGGCCAGCCCGGCTTGCAGGCGTGCGGCTTCCAGGTGCAGCACCAAACGTGCCCATTCGAAACCGTGGCCGGGGGTGATGCCATACGGGCGGAAGCCATCGGCAGGGTTGTCTTCGTTGTAGCCGAGCAAGGGTTGCCAGTGCGTGTCGAAATGCTCGATCACCATGAACTGGTTGCCGGCAGCGTGAGTGTGGATAACGCGCTCGACAATGCGCAGCGCGCGGTCCAGCCAGCGTGTTTCACCGGTGACATCGGCCAGTGCCAGGAAGGCTTCGGTGGCGTGCATGTTGCTGTTGGCGCCGCGATAGGCTTCGACGCCGCTCCAGTCCTGGGCGAAGGACTCGAGCATCACGCCCTCCTCCTCGCTCCAGAAGAACTGGTCGATGATATGCACGGCGTCGTGGAGCAGGTTCTGCGCACCGGGTGCGCCGGCCACTACGGCAGAGCTGGCAGCCAGGGCAACGAACGCGTGCAGGTAAGCGGCTTTGCCACGGTTGCCATCCAATGCGTTGGGCGCGGCGAACCAGCCGCCGTGTTCGCTATCGCGCAAGGGGCCACTGAGGGCGGCAACGCCATGGGCAACCAGGTCGGCATAACCCGGCACCCCCATGGCATGGGCCATGGCAAAGCTGTGGGTCATGCGCGCCGTGTTCATGGTTTCGGCGTGGGCGTCGGCCGGCAGTTGGCCGTTGCCGTCAAGGTTGCCAAAGCCGTCTGGCAGGCGTGAGGCTTTGGCGAACGCCAGCAGACGTTGGCCTTCGCTGGCGAGCCAGGCGTGATGGGCAGGTGCGTTCAGCCAACTGCTGGCAGGCAGTGGTTGCATGGTCATGGGTAGCCCTTTTTATTTTTTATGGGATGACCGGAGTCTAAACAAGGGCGAGACGAGGGCAAGTAACGAAGGGGATGGGAAATGTCACCACCTGGTGACATTTGATCGTTCCCACGCAGAGCCCGTCGATCGTTCCCACGCTCCGCGTGGGAATGCAGCCCGTGGCGCTCTGCGCCACCCCTGCACAACCCGGCAGCGGGACGCGGAGCGTCCATGGCGGCATTCCCACGCAGAGCGTGGGAACGATCATTGGGTTATTGGCCCAGTGGGGTGACCCGCGCTGGCGCGTTGAGCTGTTGGTTAAGGTTCTGCACCTGGCTCTGCAACGTGGTGATGTTGCGCGTGGTCTGGATGCGGAACACGTCAAACTCTTTATTGGTTGGCGCATCACTATTGGCGGGCTGGTTCTCCTGCGCGCTTTTGAGCACCACCAGGTCCTGTTCCAGGCGGGCGATGGCCGCGCTCGGGTTGCCTTGCTTTTTAAGGGCCGCCACGTCGGCGGACAGATCCTTGACCTCACCCTGCGCCGCCTTAAGTGTGGCCACGGCATCGGTCAGCGCCTGCACCTGGCCTTGCAGCTTGGCATTCGCGCTCGACAGTTCAGTGGTGCTGGCACTCATCTGTGCCAGGCGCTGGTCGAGTTCGGTTGCCTGCCCGGCCACGCCGACTTGCTGCTTGCCTTGCTCCAGCAATTGGGTTTCCAACTGCTTGATCTGCAACTTGAGGGCTTCGCTGCCGTTGTTGACGTTGGCCTCGCTGGCCACCACCTTGCCGGAAATGTCTTGCAGGCGCCCCGCTGCTTCTTCACTGATGCGTGCAAAGCTTTCCTGGGTGGCGACCAACTGCTGGCCCATCAGGGAAATCTGCTGGAAGCTCCACCAGGCAAGGCCGGCGAAGGCGATCAGCAGCGCGCCGACCAAGGCCCACAGGGGGCCGGTACTGGCGCTCTTGACCTTGACCACCTTGGTTGTGCGCGAGCGCACGGAGGTGGCGGGAGTCGGCTCGAAATCATCATCGTCCCCGATGTCGGCCCGCAGGCTGGGAACGTTGTCGAAATCGTCTTTGGCATCGTTACGCATGAATCAACCCTGAATCGGTGAGATGGCGACCGGAAAAGCCGAGCGAGCGGAGTATAAACCCCGTTGGCGCCGCATTGATCGACCCGGAAGCCTGAATTCGGTTCCCGATGTGTTGCTGGTTGTGAGCTTATTTCAGCCCCGGCTCCTGAGCTTTCCACCAACTGCAGAACTCATCGAGCGCCGTCCACAGGCTGACCTTGGGCTCGTAGTCGAGATAATGCCTGGCACGGCTGATGTCCAGGGTGAAATCTTTGTTCATGACCTGCATGCCCAGGCGCGACAACGACGGCTCCGGGCGACCCGGCCACATTGCGCAGAATGCCTCGTTCAACGCCGCCACGCTGTAGGACAAACCGTACGACCGATACCGGGTGACCTGGGGCATGTCCATCTGGCGCATTACATAATTGACCACATCCCACACTGGCACCGGCGCGCCATTACTGATGTTGTAGGCCTTGCCCAACGCCGAGCCGGTGGCGAGCAAGCTGCTGAGCAGTGCCTCATTGAGGTTGTGCACACTGGTGAAGTCGACCTTGTTCAAACCATCACCGACGATAGCCAGGCGGTTCTTGCGCTGCATTTTAAGCAGGCGCGGGAAGATGCTCATGTCGCCGGCCCCGGTGACAAAACGCGGGCGCAGCGCAAGTACTTCGAGGCCGAATTCCTGGGCGCCAAACACCTTCTGCTCCGCCAGGTATTTGGTGGCGGCGTAGGGATGCTTGAAGCGCTTTGGCACTTGCTCCTCGGTCAGCCCCAGGTGGTCGCGGCCATCAAAGTAGATCGACGGCGACGACAAGTGCACCAGGCGCCCGACACGCTCCTTGAGGCAGGCCTCGACGACGTTTTCGGTGACCAGCACATTGCCCTGGTGGAAGTCCTGGTACTTGCCCCACAACCCGACGGCGCCGGCGCAATGCACCACGGCTTCGACATCGCGGCACAGCTCGCGCACCAGGTCGGCATCATTGAGATCACCCTGGATAAACTCGGCGCCGCGCCTTACCAGGTGCTCCACACCTTCGGCACGCCGCCCGTTGACCCGCACGTCCAGGCCCTGCTCCAGGGCGAAACGTGCAAAACGCCCGCCGATGAAGCCGCTTGCGCCGGTGACCAGAATTTTCATTTGTTACCCCATGCTCTTTCGTTTTTCATCGCTGTTGCCTTGACGCACGCCATCAGTCCAACGGCACCAACCATTGGCCACAGGCCTGGGCCAAGTGATCGGTCAGCAGCCCCAACAATTGCCCACCATTGCGCCAATGATGCCAGTACAACGGCACGTCGATGGGCTTATCTGGCAACAACTCGACTAAAGCGCCGCTTTGCAACTGGTCGCGCACCTGTAATTCCGGCACCAGGCCCCAACCCAGTCCGGCTTCGGTCAGGCGAATAAAACCTTCGGAGGACGGGCACAAATGGTGCTCGAAACCGCCGTCCACGCCCAGCGATGCCAGGTAGCGGTGCTGCAGGAAATCGTCCGGGCCGAACACCAGCGCCGGCGTGCGTGCCAACTGATCGGCACGCACGCCCTCGGGAAAATGCCGCGTTATAAATGCAGGGCTGGCCAACGCACGGTAGCGCATGGCACCGAGCAACAGACTGCGCGCCCCGGCCACCGGGCGTTCGCTGGCGCAGATACAGGCCGCCACTTCACCGGCGCGCATGCGCTTGAGGCCCACGGTCTGGTCTTCCACCACCAGGTCCAGCAACAAATGCTGCTCGGCGCAAAAGTCGCTGACGGCCTCGGCCCACCAGGTGGCGAGGCTGTCGGCGTTCAAGGCGATGCGCAGGCGCTCGGGCATGCCCTCCTCGTCCAGCGCTGGCACCTGGCTTTGCAGGTCGCGCTCGAGCAAGCGCACCTGTTGCACATGGTTGAGCAAACGTCGCCCGATGTCGGTGGGTGTAGGTGGCGTGGCCCGCACCAGCACCGGTTGGCCAATACGCGCCTCCAGTAACTTGATGCGCTGGGAAATCGCTGACTGAGAAAGCCCCAGTACCTGCGCGCCACGCTCGAAGCCGGCCTGCTCCACCACCGCCGCCAGGGCGGAAAGCAATTTATAGTCGAACATCAGTTTCTCTAATGAGCGATCAGCAATATTGGTTTTTCTTATACAGCGTGGGCCGGGAGAATGACCAGCATTGCTTCTCTTTATTAAAGGAATCCACACATGGCTGGCGAAACCGCCCTGGCAACCCTGCTGCGCAGCATGAGCCCTCATCTAAACGAAGGCGACTACGTGTTCTGCACTCTGCCCGACTCACGTATCCCGGCAGGTTGCGAGATCATCGGCAGCTTTCGCGAGCAGGAAGGTTTGACCCTGATTGTGGAGCGTGAGCAGGCGGAACACGCCGGGCTGGCCTTCGACTATGTGGCCGCCTGGATCACCCTGAATGTGCATTCGGCCCTTGAAGCCGTGGGCCTGACGGCGGCGTTCGCCAGTGCGCTGGGCAGCGCCGGTATCAGTTGCAACGTGATTGCCGGGTTTTATCACGACCACTTGTTCGTGGGCCGCGCCGATGCCGAGCGGGCCATGGATGTATTGCGCCAACTGGCAGCAAACGCGGAGTAATGGCTATGTGGCAAAGCTACGTAAACGGGCTGCTGGTGGCTCTCGGCCTGATCATGGCGATCGGCACCCAGAACGCGTTTGTATTGGCGCAAAGCCTGCGCCGTGAACATCACTTGCCGGTGGCGGCGCTGTGCATCGTGTGTGATGCAATTCTGGTCGCACTTGGGGTATTTGGCCTGGCTACCGTGCTGGCGCAAAACCCGCTGCTGCTGGCCATTGCCCGCTGGGGTGGTGCGGCATTCCTGCTGTGGTACGGCACCTTGGCGTTGCGTCGAGCGTGTTCCCGACAAAGCCTGGAACAGGGGGCACACCTCAAGGTGCGTTCATTGCGCGCCGTGTTGCTCAGTGCCTTGGCAGTAACGCTGCTCAATCCCCATGTGTACCTGGACACCGTGCTGCTGATCGGCTCATTGGGCGCGCAACAAACCGAGCCCGGCGCCTATGTGGCCGGCGCTGCCAGCGCCTCGTTCCTGTGGTTCGCCACCCTGGCACTCGGCGCGGCGTGGTTGGCACCTTGGCTGGCGCGCCCGGCGACCTGGCGCCTGCTCGACCTTCTGGTCGCGGTGATGATGTTCAGCGTGGCCTACCAATTGATCAGTGCCGGATGAATATTCCAAAACGCTCTGGAACCTCTATCCCACACAGTTGTTGCGTGGTTTTGCCGCACCCCCGGTGCTATGATCCGGACCCTGCGCCGCAAAGAGTACAAACTCCCCGGCGCTTGTTTGGCCGCCCGTGATCGGCCTTGCGCTCACCGCAACTGACCTGATTAGGAGAATCATCATGGCTTTCGAATTGCCGCCGCTGCCCTACGCACACGATGCCCTGCAGCCGCACATCTCCAAGGAAACCTTGGAGTACCACCACGACAAGCACCACAACACCTATGTCGTGAACCTGAACAACCTGGTGCCTGGCACCGAGTTCGAAGGCAAGACTCTGGAAGAAATCGTCAAGTCTTCTTCGGGCGGCATCTTCAACAACGCCGCTCAGGTCTGGAACCACACTTTCTACTGGAACTGCCTGGCGCCAAACGCCGGTGGCCAACCGACCGGCGCACTGGCTGAAGCCATCAACGCAGCCTTCGGTTCGTTCGACAAGTTCAAGGAAGAGTTCACCAAGACGTCCGTCGGCACCTTCGGTTCCGGTTGGGGCTGGCTGGTGAAAAAAGCTGACGGTTCCCTGGCCCTGGCCAGCACCATCGGCGCCGGCAACCCGCTGACCAGCGGCGACACCCCGCTGCTGACCTGCGACGTGTGGGAACACGCCTACTACATCGACTACCGCAACGTGCGTCCAAAGTATGTGGAAGCGTTCTGGAATCTGGTCAACTGGAAATTCGTGGCTGAGCAGTTCGAAGGCAAAACCTTTACTGCCTAAGCAACGTTTGCAGTAGAAAGAGCCCGGCAATTGCCGGGCTTTTTTGTGGCCGACGAAAACTGGACGTAATGCAGAATGTGTGGAACTCACCGAGAGGAACAGGCCACCCAGCATGCGAGAGAAATAACTCTCTCATTTTATCCTGTAGGAGAGTCCGCAATGGATCCGTTATCGATGGGTATGTCAGCTGTGTCTTCAGTGTTGCCACTCGCAGGCAAAGGCATGGACCTGGTGAGCAAGGGCATGGACTTGCTGGGCACGCTGGTCAATTCAGCCAGTCAGGCCGCCGGCAGGGCGCAAGGTAAAATCGGCGGTGATGCCCACCAGAAGAACGAACATCAGATCACGTTCAACAACGTAAACGAAAACTCGATCAAAGTATCTTAAGCCCGCAACACTCGATGTCGGGATGTCGAAGGCATTCCCTTCCTTTCCTGCGCGGTACCCGAGGGCGATGGATATCATCGCCCTCTTCCTTCCAGACACGCCCTTTACAGCCTCCAGAAGCCTTAGCAGCAATGTCCCTTTGACTGCCATCCCGAGATTGCCAATACTCATGGCATATTGAGGCTACCCGCACGGAACAAGGAATGACCCTTTGAAGCTGGAACTCAAAAACAGCTTGTCGGTGAAGTTGCTACGGGTTGTGCTGCTCTCGGCATTGATCGTGGGCGTGACGCTGAGCGTGGCGCAGATCGTGTTTGATGCCTACAAGACGCGTCAGGCCGTGGCCGGTGACGCGCAGCGGATCCTCGACATGTTTCGCGACCCCTCGACCCAGGCTGTCTACAGCCTGGACCGCGAGATGGGCATGCAGGTGATCGAGGGCCTGTTTCAGGACGACGCCGTGCGCATGGCCTCCATCGGCCACCCCAACGAAACCATGCTGGCGGAAAAAAGCCGCGCCTTGCAGCAATCACCCACCCGCTGGTTGACCGACCTGATTCTTGGCCAGGAACGCACCTTTACGACTGCACTGGTTGGCAAAGGCCCCTATAGCGAGTACTACGGCGACCTGAGCATTACCCTCGACACAGCCACCTACGGCAAAGGTTTTATTGTCAGCTCGGTGATCATCTTTATTTCCGGCGTGCTGCGCGCCCTGGCCATGGGCCTGGTGCTGTACCTGGTGTATCACTGGCTGCTGACCAAGCCGTTGTCGCGGATTATCGAGCACTTGACCTCAATCAACCCCGACCGCCCCAGCGAACACAAGATCCCCCAGCTCAAGGGCCATGAACGCAACGAGCTGGGGCTGTGGATCAACACTGCCAACCAGTTGCTCGAGTCCATCGAGCGCAATACGCACTTGCGGCATGAGGCGGAATCGAGCCTGTTGCGCATGGCCCAGTACGACTTCCTGACCGGGCTGCCGAACCGTCAGAAGCTGCAGGAGCAGTTGGACAAGATCCTCACCGATGCCGGCCGCCGACAGCGCCGGGTGGCGGTGCTGTGCGTGGGGCTGGATGACTTCAAAAGCGTCAACGAACAGTTCACCTACCAGGCCGGCGACAAATTACTGCTGGCCCTGGCCGACCGCCTGCGCGCCCACAGCGGCCGCCTCGGCGCCCTCGCCCGCTTGGGCGGCGACCAGTTTGCACTGGTGCAGGCCGATATCGACCAGCCTTACGAGGCCGCCGAGCTGGCGCAAAGTATCCTCGACGACCTGGAAGCCGAATTCGCCCTCGACCAGGACCAGATTCGCCTGCGCGCCACCATCGGCATCACCCTGTTCCCGGAGGACGGCGACAGCACCGAGAAGCTGCTGCAAAAAGCCGAACAGACCATGACCCTGGCCAAGAGCCGCTCGCGCAACCGCTATCAGTTCTATATCGCCAGTGTCGACAGCGAAATGCGCCGGCGCCGCGAACTGGAAAAAGACCTGCGCGATGCCCTGGGTCGCGAGCAGTTCCACTTGGTCTACCAACCGCAGATCAGCTACCTCGACCACCGCGTGGTGGGCGTAGAGGCATTGCTTCGCTGGCAGCACCCGGAACACGGCCTGGTGCCGCCGGACTTGTTCATCCCGCTGGCGGAGCAGAACGGCACCATTATTCCGATTGGTGAATGGGTGCTGGACCAGGCTTGCCGGCAGTTGCGCGAATGGCATGACCTGGGCTTCACCGAACTGCGCATGGCGGTCAACCTGTCCACCGTGCAGTTGCACCACACCGAGTTGCCACGGGTGGTCAACAACCTGATGCAGATCTATCGCCTGCCGCCACGCAGCCTGGAGCTGGAAGTGACCGAGACCGGCCTGATGGAGGACATCAGCACCGCCGCCCAGCACCTGCTGAGCCTGCGCCGCTCCGGTGCCTTGATCGCGATTGATGACTTCGGCACCGGCTATTCATCCTTGAGCTACCTCAAGAGCCTGCCGCTGGACAAGATCAAGATCGACAAGAGCTTCGTCCAGGACCTGCTGGATGACGACGACGATGCAACCATCGTGCGCGCCATTATCCAACTGGGCAAAAGCCTGGGCATGCAGGTGATTGCCGAAGGCGTGGAAACCGCCGAGCAGGAGGCCTATATCATTTCCGAAGGGTGCCATGAGGGCCAGGGCTACCACTACAGCAAACCGCTGCAGGCCCGTGAGCTGGCGGCGTTTTTGAAACAGTCCGAGCGCAACAACGCGGCGATTCTCTGAACCGACAAATCGATACCAAATATTTCCCTCGCATAAACCTTTACACAAAATGCAAATCTTTCGCATTATGTCGCAGTTTTTGCGCTTCCCCGCGCGCCCTATCAACAACCGAAGCAGGATGTTCGCCATGATTCGTATGCCCCTGGCCACCGCCAGTCTGCTGGCCATTGCCATTTCTCTCGCCGGTTGCGGCGAAGGTAAAGACAAGGCCGCCGCGCCGACCCCGGCAGTCAGCACCACCGCTCCAGCGGCTGCCACGCCTGCCGGCCAGGTCGACGAAGCAGCCGCCAAGGCCGTTGTCGCGCATTACGCCGACATGGTGTTCGCGGTGTACAGCGACGCCGAATCCACCGCGAAGACCCTGCAGACCGCAATCGACACCTTCCTCGCCAACCCGAGCGACGACACCCTGAAAGCAGCCCGCACCGCCTGGGTCGCCGCCCGTGTGCCGTACTTGCAAAGTGAAGTGTTCCGCTTCGGCAACACCATCATCGACGACTGGGAAGGCCAAGTGAACGCCTGGCCCCTGGACGAAGGCCTGATCGACTACGTAGACAAATCCTACGAGCACGCGCTGGGTAACCCGGGCGCC
Source organism: Pseudomonas sp. PA-5-4B (assembly GCF_021606215.1). NCBI lineage: Bacteria > Pseudomonadati > Pseudomonadota > Gammaproteobacteria > Pseudomonadales > Pseudomonadaceae > Pseudomonas > Pseudomonas sp. PA-5-4B. The sequence goes on from NZ_WKDB01000042.1 coordinate 52,642, forward strand.
AACGCCAACATCATCGCCAACACAGAGATCCAGGTGGGCGAAGACAAGGTCGACGTCAAGGAAATCACCCCGGAAAAACTCGCCAGCCTCAATGAACTGGGCGGTTCCGAAGCCAACGTCGCCACCGGCTACCACGCCATCGAGTTCCTGCTCTGGGGCCAGGACCTCAACGGCACCGGCCCAGGCGCAGGCAACCGCCCGGCATCCGACTACATGACCGGCGACGGTGCCACCGGCGGTAACAACGAGCGCCGTCGCACTTACCTGCGCGCTGTGACCCAACTGCTGGTCAGCGACCTGGAAGAAATGGTCGGCAACTGGAAACCCAAGGTCGACGACAACTACCGCGCCACCCTGGAAGCAGAACCTGCCACCGACGGCCTGCGCAAAATGCTGTTCGGCATGGGCAGCCTGTCCCTGGGCGAACTGGCCGGTGAGCGCATGAAGGTTTCCCTGGAAGCCAACTCGCCGGAAGACGAACAGGATTGCTTCAGCGACAACACCCACAACTCGCACTTCTACGACGCCAAGGGCATCCGCAACGTCTACCTGGGCGAGTACACCCGCACCGACGGCACCAAAATGACCGGCGCAAGCCTCTCGTCGCTGGTGGCCAAGGCCGATCCAGCCGCCGACTCGGCGCTCAAGGCCGACCTGGCGTCGACCGAAGCGAAGATCCAGGTCATGGTTGACCAGGCCAACGCCGGTGAGCACTACGACCAACTGATCGCGGCCGGTAACGACAAGGGCAACCAGATCGTGCGTGACGCGATTGCGGCACTGGTCAAGCAGACCGGCGCGATCGAAACCGCCGCGGGCAAGCTGGGCATCAGTGATTTGAACCCGGATAACGCTGATCACGAGTTCTGATTGATCCTGCGCTGAATAAGGCGACCTTCGGGTCGCCTTTTTTGTGCGCGTTCCCCCCTTCCCATACCCACTGTGGGAGCTGGCTTGCCTGCGATAGCGATGGGTCTGCTACAGATGGGTGGCTGACAGGTCGCCATCGCAGGCAAGCCAGCTCCCACAGTCGAACTGCTTCGCCTCGTACACCCCGGTTTACAAGACCCGCACCGCAGGTAGAATGGCGCCACTCTCTCAAACCCGAGCTTTCTTCATGGCGTTGCCGACCCTGCGTATCATCGGTTTCATCATCGGCATCTTCCTGATCACCCTCGCGATCGCCATGGTCATCCCGATGGCCACCCTGGTGATCTTCGAACGCACCAGCGACCTGCCCTCGTTCCTGTGGGCCAGCATGATCACCTTCCTTGCGGGTTTGGCCCTGGTTATCCCCGGCCGCCCCGAACACGTGCACCTGCGCCCCCGGGACATGTACCTGCTGACCGTCACCAGCTGGCTGGTGGTGTGCATCTTCGCCGCGCTGCCGTTTCTGCTGACCCAGCACATCAGCTACACCGATTCGTTCTTTGAAAGCATGTCGGGCATCACCGCCACCGGCTCCACCGTCCTGAGCGGTTTGGACAGCATGTCCCCTGGCATCCTGATGTGGCGTTCAATGTTGCACTGGCTGGGCGGCATCGGCTTTATCGGCATGGCGGTGGCGATCCTGCCGCTGCTGCGCATTGGTGGCATGCGCCTGTTCCAGACCGAATCCTCGGACCGCTCAGAAAAAGTCATGCCGCGCTCGCACATGGTGGCGCGCCTGATCGTGGCAGCGTATGTGGGCATCACCATCCTGGGCAGCCTGGCGTTCTGGTGGGCCGGCATGGGCTTGTTTGATGCGATCAACCACGCGATGTCAGCAATTTCCACCGGCGGGTTTTCCACCTCCGATGAATCCCTGGCCCACTGGAAACAACCGGCGGTGCACTGGGTAGCGGTGGTGGTGATGATCCTCGGCAGCTTGCCGTTCACCCTGTATGTGGCCACATTGCGCGGCAACCGCCGGGCGCTGATCAAGGATCAGCAAGTGCAAGGCTTGCTCGGTTTGCTGATCGTGACGTGGCTGGTACTCGGCACCTGGTACTGGTGGACGACCAACCTGCACTGGCTGGATGCCCTGCGCCATGTTGCCCTGAACGTTACGTCGGTGGTGACCACGACCGGCTTTGCGCTGGGGGACTACAGCCTGTGGGGCAATTTCTCGCTGATGCTGTTCTTCTACCTGGGTTTTATCGGCGGCTGTTCGGGCTCGACGGCGGGCGGGATCAAGATCTTCCGCTTCCAGGTCGCCTACATCCTGCTCAAGGCCAACCTGAACCAACTGATCCACCCACGCGCAGTGATCAAGCAGAAGTACAACGGCCACCGTCTCGACGAAGAGATCGTGCGCTCGATCCTGACCTTTTCGTTTTTCTTCGCTATCACCATCTGCGCCATCGCCCTGGCCCTGTCACTGCTGGGTCTGGACTGGATGACCGCACTGACCGGTGCCGCCAGCACCGTGTCCGGTGTTGGCCCGGGCCTGGGCGAAACCATCGGCCCGGCCGGTAACTTCGCCAGCCTGCCGGATGCGGCCAAGTGGATCTTGTCATTCGGCATGCTGCTGGGAAGGCTGGAGATTATTACCGTGTTTGTTCTGTGCATTCCGGCGTTTTGGCGCCACTGACCGTCGATGCCTGCAGCAGCCGCACCCGGTACTCGCCGGGCGTGACGTCGAACCAGCGGCGGAACGCGCGGAAGAAATTACTCGGGTCGGCAAAGCCCAACAGGTAGGCGATTTCCAGCAAGGTCATACTCGGCTGCGCCAGGTACTGTTCGGCAAGCTCGCGACGCGTATCGTCGAGCAACGTCTGGAAACTGGTGCCCTCCTCCTGCAAACGCCGCTGTAACGTGCGCTGAGACAAGTGCAGGGTCTGTGCCACCACTTCGCGCTTGGGCTCACCCTGGGGCAACAAGCGGCACAGCACCTGGCGCGCCTTGTGGGTCACGCGGCTCTCGGAAAACCGCGCCAGGTATTCACCGGCAAACCGATCATGCAGCAGCGCCATCGCCTCATTGGCGGTGGGCAACGGTGCATCCATGTCGGCCTGTTCGAAAATCAGCGCATCATAGGGCGCATTGAACTCCATAGGCGCATGGAATGCTTGCTTATAGGGCGCCAGATCGGCCGGTTGGTCACCTTGCAACATTACCTTGCGTGGCTGCAGGGTGCGGCCAGTCAGCCAGCCACATAATGCCAGGGCACTGGCCAACGAGGCTTCAGCGCTTTGCCGGGTCGGCGGCAGGTGATCGCCATGCACCGTCAGAATCAGCGCATAGCCTTCAGGTAACAGGCGAAAACTCAAGTCGGCGCTTTCGGCGATGATGCGTTGGTAACGCACCAGGCGCATAAAACCTTCGGCCAGGGTGTTGCTGGACATCAAGGCGTAACCCGCCACATGAAACGACGCCGGGCGCACCACCTTGCCCATGTTCAAGCCGATCGCGGGGTTGCCTGACAGCTCGACAGCGCGCTGCCACAGCCGGGTCATGGAGTCTTGCGCAAAACGTGCATCAGGGTCACTGAGCGCGGCGTAGTCCAGGCCCAGTTGCTTGAACAAGACACGGCAATCCAGGCCGTCCATTTCCAACGCTTTGACGATGCCCATTGCCCAGCTTGCAGAAGTTGTTCGTTCGCTCATGGCGTCTTCTTGAAAAAGGCAGGCTTAAACGGCAGCCAGGAAGCCAAGGATACTAAAGTGGCATCTATTGTCACTGGCTGTTACCACTGATCACTCTAGACTCAAATAAGCTCCCCGCCGAACATCTGTTGGGCGGCATCACCAGCCCAGGGCCGATCACTGTGGAAAACGTCAAGCAATTCAACAGCTTCGCTGAGTTCTACCCTTATTACCTGAGCGAGCACGCCAACAGCACCTGCCGGCGCCTGCACTTTATTGGCACCACCCTGGTGATTGGGATTCTGGCTTATGCCATTGGCCGTGGCTCGTTGGGGTTACTGCTCGCATTACCGGTCGCCGGCTACACCTTTGCCTGGATCGGGCACTTCTTCTTCGAAAAGAACCGGCCTGCAACGTTTCAACATCCCTTCTACAGTTTGCTGGGGGATTTTGTGATGTATCGCGACATGATTTTGGGGAAGGTGCCTTTTTGAGGTCTTTCCAAAAGTGACCCGCTGTAAGAGCGGAACCCTACTCAGCCATCACCCAAATAACGGATATGCCCCCAAACCCAACAGCCACCCAGCCACCCAGCCACCCAGCCACCCAGCCTGCGACCCCATGCCACTTGCGCAAAAAAATAAAAATTCGCACATCCGCCGACATAAAATTCTTTTTGTCATTTTCAGTGCTGTATCCTGCCAAGGCTTTTTGAGAGCGCGGAATCACCTGCGATTGATAAAACAGATCTTGCGAGGAGCGACGACGATGCACGAGATACCTAATCTCCCCTTCCCAAGCCTGCACCCAACTGAGCAGCCAACACCGCAGCAGGCCAGTGACAAACAGCCTGAAGCCAAAGAAGCAAAACCAGTCGACAGCAAACGCCAGGACTGACGCCGTACCAGACCGTGTGGAAAGCGCACTTCAAGCGCTTTCCACACTGCCTGAATCATCGAGACCCCCGCCATGACCGAATCCCTCCCCGACAC